>JBBEDS010000001.1:0-2704 GCA_040881175.1 Minisyncoccota bacterium
GATAGCTTATTTCGCCCGAGACGCGTTGTTTCCGGAAGCTAAAAAGAGGCCAAATCGACTAAGCGGGATTTATTTGCCCAGTTATATGACAATAGTAAAATTGACAATGCGGAGAAGGAGTGCGATATTTAAATCGCATTTAAGCAGGAGGTATAAAGATGCAACGCCGTTTAGCTCTTTTAGTATCTTTCTTTTTTCTGGTAGTTGCTTCTGGCGTCTTTCTCGGAGCGACTGAAGCTACGGACAAAAAGCCGCCTGAAGAAGTCACTTTTAAGGCGAAAAATGGTGATGTCACTTTCCCGCACGCGGAACATGTTAAGAGAGAGGCAAATAAGTGCGCAACTTGTCACGATAGCCTGTTCCCTCAATCAAGAGAGCCTATCAATTTCAAAAAAGGCATGCACAAGCCGGCTGCGGCCAAAAAAGAATCCTGCGCCGCTTGCCATGTTGCCAAGGGCAAGGCATTCGAAACTAAAGGCAATTGCAATAGGTGCCATGTAAAGTGAATCAGTCCGGGTGTTAGATTAACGTGATCCCTTCGGGGATCTTTTCGTTTTAAAAAATCGGTTATAACACCGATTTTTTAATAACTATCATTGCAGTCCGTTCTGGCGGAATCGGTATATGGTCACCAGTGGCATAGTCACGGATGGCTTCAAACAAGACATTCTCGGAGTAAGCATATAGCTCGCCCCTGCGAGTGCCAGGATCATTAGTCAAAAACTGTTTTTGGCTCACATCATATCCGCGAATAACCAGCATATGACGGAGCGGTCCGGGAGGAGTGAAATATGGGTTGCCCAGTTTTTGTCCATTGGCCGGCACCATTACTAAGTGTCCATCAAAGAGTGCTTCTTTAATGTCCGCGATTGATATATCGTATCGGAGCTCGACATTGTTATAGCCAAAATATCCTTTAAATATTCTTTCGACTGTGTCGAAGGCCGATGTGTCGGTGAAACTTCCGTGGTTTGCTAGTTCGTATTCCGAGATAGCGATAATCTTTGTTTTAGCATCCTCAAGGGTGAAGGAAGTATCACCGCGTGCCCAGGCCATAGCCATTATTGCGGAAGACTCCTCACAGGCATCCGCCTGTCGAGGGTCGTTCCACTCGCCGAAAGGTGCTTGGGGTGTGAAGGGCACGCCGTGAAGGACGTAGCTGTCAGTTACACCTGGAGTTCTGCTAGGCTGTGGTGTTATCGTTGGACGGGGAGTCCTTGTGGCCGTTGTCTCCGGCGTTGGCGATGTTGGAGCGGGTGTGAATCCCTCCAGAGAATAAGATTGTTCTTCCTGTATTTTGTTGAAAACGAAGTTGTTGAAAACGACGTAGAAAGACGCGGTAAGAATGATGAATATTAAAATTATCTTTGTGATTTTCATGAGCCTATAGCTGAGAATATCATATAATTATGTCAGGAATTAGTCTAATTGTCAAAATAAGAGTATCAGTAAAATATGATATTATTTAAAGATAATAGCTAATCTTTTTACTAGTACTCTTTGCTTTTTCAGACAGCATCTTGAAGTAAGCTAATAATTTGATATATTGAGAACCTATGGAAAACAATAACGAACAACTAACAAAAAAAGAGCTTCACGACTTGAAGCGTCAGGAGAAAGAAGCGGCCAGGCAAAAGCAGGGGCGCTCACGCTCATCAAAAAGAGTTTTGATTTGGCTTGTTTCTATACTGATTCTCGGCGGAGCTGTATGGGGAGTTATTAAATTAGGAGGCGGGACTGGCCCTGTTCAGACAGGAGCATTAACTGTTGATGTTAATGATGCAGATTGGTCAAAGGGTAATCCCGAGGCAGCTGTCACGCTAGTTGAATATAGCGATTTCCAATGTCCAGCCTGCGGTGCTTTTTATCCGGTTTTGAAGCAGATACACGAAGATTACGGCGACCAATTAAAATTCGTCTATCGACATTTCCCTTTGAAGCAGATCCATCCCAACGCCGAGCCAGCCGCCAGAGCGGCTGAAGCTGCCGGTTTGCAGGGTAAATTTTGGGAGATGCACGACCTGCTTTTCGAAAATCAAATATCCTGGTCTGATCAGCGAAACGTCGATGAGACTTTTGAGCAGTATGCTAGCGGGCTCGGTCTTGATATTGATAAATTCAAAGAAGATTTTAGTTCCGGTGCAGTTAAGGATGCCGTGGATGCTGATGTAGATGGTGGATTCAGCGCTGGTGTGAATGCAACTCCGACATTCTTCCTTAACGGCGAGAAGATGCCAAGTCCAAGAAGTTACGACGAGTTTCTGAATAATATTATCGAGGCCATAAATGCAAATTCCTAAATGGCTCATTGTCTCTTTTGTCGTAGTCAGTTTTATTGGTTTTCTTGACGCGACGTATCTCGCGGTTAGCCACTACGGTGGGGCATCTCTAAATTGCTCCTTCCTTAATGGTTGCGACGTAGTAACTACAAGTAAGTACTCAGCCATATTTGGTATACCCGTTTCTTTGTTAGGAGCGATATACTATCTTGCGATTCTTGTCTTAGCCATAGCTTATCTGGATAGTAGGAAGTCCGGATTATTAAAAATGGCCGCTCGGTTTACTGTTGTTGGCTTAGTGGCTTCCGTTTGGTTCGTCTTGCTACAGGTTCTCGTATTGAAAGCATTCTGTTTGTACTGTATTGGTTCAGCCGTGACATCCACGGCATTGTTCGTCTTGGGTTTAGTGGTGTTAAAATTAAAAA
>JBBEDS010000001.1:2804-4922 GCA_040881175.1 Minisyncoccota bacterium
TGGTTCTCGCTTCACGAAAAACGTGATCCAAGTCCCTCTTTTTAGGTTTCTTGCGAATAGTCTCTCCTGAGGCTTAATTCGGTCGCTAATATTCGCGAGGAACCCAAGAAGGGGGTTTTTGTTTACTAAATTTCTACTACTAATATGAGAAAATATAAAAATATTATCTACACCTCGATTACTATTGCAGCAATCTTGGTTGTCTTAGTCATTGTATTTCAACCGACAGAAAGCGGCCAACTAGGGCCTGTTAGTCAAAACGACTCAGTAGCGCTGACGGCGGAAGAATCGCTCTTCGATTTTGGCAATATATCCATGGCTGAAGGCATGGTAACCCATGATTTTAAGATCCAAAACCTGGACACTGAGCCTGTTATGATCTCGAAAATCTATACATCTTGCATGTGTACTTCGGCGGAGTTGGTGACTGATAGCGGCAGCAAGGGTCCTTTCGGGATGGCAGGCCATGGATTTCTGCCAGCAGTTAACGAGCTAGTCGGCGTGAATGAAGATGCGACTATCAGAGTAACCTTTGACCCGGCCGCGCATGGTCCGGCAGGGATCGGTCGAGCTGATAGGGTGGTATATGTTGAGCAGAAGTCAGGGGCGAAGCTAAACCTTAGGTTTACCGCCTTTATTACTCCTTGATCATGAACAAACAGCTTAAGGTTTTGATTATTGTCGGTTTGATAGTTGTCGCTTCTGTTGTAATGTTGCGCTCTGGTAATTTTGGGACGCAAGCGTTGTGGAGTTTGAGTAACGGCGGGAAATGGATATTGCCCCTGGTGGCGGTTGCGGCCCTTGTCGACAGCATCAATCCGTGTGCTTTCTCGATATTGTTACTAACAATCGCCTTCCTACTCAGCATCGGCAAGATGAGGTCGGGGATACTAAAGATTGGCGGTTCATATATAGCTGGCATTTTTGCGGTATATATATTGATCGGGCTGGGCATCCTACAGGCGTTGCATATATTTGACACGCCGCACTTTATGGCAAAGGTCGGAGCGTCGTTATTGATATTATTCGGACTGATCAGCTTATTAAACGAGTTCATCTCTTCATTCCCGATCAAGTTTAAGATTCCGCATGTTGCCCATAGCAAAATAGCTTCGCTCATGGAGCGTGGCTCAGTGCCCACAGCTTTTCTGCTGGGCGCATTGGTTGGTCTCTGTGAGTTTCCGTGTACTGGCGGCCCATACTTGATGGTGCTGGGATTGCTTCACGACCAGGCCACCTTTACCAAGGGATTGGGCTATCTGACCTTGTACAACCTTATCTTCATTCTTCCGCTTGTAATCATACTCTTAATTGCGAGTAATTCTGTTCTGCTGGGTAAAGTTAAACAGTGGAAAAAGGAGAATACCAGGGAGATGAGACTGTGGGGAGGATTAGCTATGGTCATCCTGGGTATCATTATCTTCTTAATCTAACTTTAAAAACATGGAAGAAACAGACAAATTTAAGCAACTCATTAAAAAAGTCGAGGAGCTCAAGAGGGGCAAGGATTTCGATCTTTCCTTGGAAGAGGACCTTAGCATCGCAGTCATGAATCTGATCAGCCTGGAAGAGCACTTCTTTTTTACCGCCTCCAAGACTGGAGAAATGAGCTATCTCGATCTGCTCAATGAGACTAGGGCAATTCGAAAATCATTATTGGGGCGTATGGTCGATCATCACGAGGGTGAAACCTGGTGTATATCCAAACATTTGCTGGCGGCAACGATGCGGCTAATGGAGGTCGGGACTAAGCTTTTGGCGAGCAAGAAGCAGGAAGAAGCCGAAGAGACACTCAGGCAAGCATATCGAGTTTACTCGCTCTTTTGGTCGCTGAGACTTAAGTTGTTGAGCCTCGATGATGTCAAGAAAATACCAGACTCAAAATTGAATATCCACGATAAAGAGGGCGGTCGACCGTGGAAGTTGGAAGATATTGTTAACAAGTTAGTTGATTGCTGCGATGAATAGGGGGTATATAAAACTAATTTTAATTGCGGTCGTTTTAATTGGTGGAGCTTGGCTTGTCCTGCAGAAGGACAAGCCCGCAAGGGCCAACCTGGACGAGCTAGCCCAATGCCTAACAGGACAGGGCGTGATAATGTATGGCGCTGATTGGTG
>JBBEDS010000001.1:5022-8722 GCA_040881175.1 Minisyncoccota bacterium
CTTGGGGTAATCTGGGCCACAAGATGATAGAGGCAGGCGTAATTGATCCAGATAAATTCGAAGCAATATATGTCCAGCGTGGCGGACTAACCGATGAGGCAAAAAATCTTTTATACGGCGAGAATAACGGCAGATTAGTGATGAATCAAGATAATTCGGGTGTCATACTCAATCTGCTTTGGGGTTTGGGCCTGGGGAATGCTAATAGGATCTTAACTAATGGTCCGATGGCCGATCCTATATATGGCGGTGCCGGTGGCTTTGCATCTACTGGTGGCTGGACGTTGTCTCGCGGGAATGCCATGGATCACTATTCTCAACATATGTTCTTTGAGCTCACAGAAGAACAGCAGGAACTGGTGGAGCGTGTAGCGAATAATATTTACAGGCCTTGCTGTAACAACTCCACCTATTTCCCAGATTGTAATCACGGCATGGCCATGTTAGGACTCTTGGAATTAATGGCGTTCAACGGAGCTGGCGAGGAGGATATGTATCGATTGGCGCTTCAGGCCAATACTTTGTGGTTTCCGGACACTTACGCTGCGATAGATCAGCTCTTAGAGCTGAAAGGTATTGACCCGGCGGTTGTTGGCCCAAAAGAAATTTTAGGGTTTGATTTTTCGAGTGCATCCGGCTACCAGCAAGTTCTCTCCCAGGTTGAGTCTAAGGATGCTGCTGGTAACAGCTGTGGGGTGTAGGGTAATAAGTGTTGTATAATAAAAATATGGTAGAAAAACAAGAATCCAAAAAATATTTTACTTGTCCGATGCATGAGGAGGTAAGACAAGAAAAACCGGGCATTTGTCCGGAATGTGGCATGGCGCTGGTCCCAGCGACAGATATGAGCGATTCCCATCATGAGCATGCGGAAAACGCTAAAGAATACGACAAACACGCCGGCCATAGTCCGAATATGTTTGCCAAAAAATTCTGGCTCAGCTTGGTGCTAACCATACCCGTTGTTCTTTACTCTGGAGTTATTGAAAAACTTCTTGGGTTTAAGGCTCCCGCTTTTGCTGGTTCCTCATATATTCCGCTCGTGCTAGGGTCAGTCGTTTTTTTCTATGGCGGCTGGATATTTATTCGCAGCGCCTATCGTGAGCTGAGGGCAAAAATGCCTGGCATGATGACTCTGATCGCCTTAGCAATAGTTACCGCCTATTCATACAGCATTTTTGTAACGTTCTTCGGAGGAGAAAATCTTTTTTGGGAGTTAACCACTCTTATCACAATAATGCTGCTTGGTCATTGGATGGAGATGAATGCTGTCAAAAATGCTCAGGGCGCTCTTAAAGAACTTTCGAAACTTTTGCCGGATAAGGCCGAGGTGATTAGAGGAGGAGAGAATATTTTGGTACCACTATCGGAGTTAAAAGAAGGGGATATGATATTTATAAGGCCCGGCGGTAAAATTCCAGCGGATGCAAAAGTAATCAAAGGCGACTCCGAAGTTAATGAGGCCATGATTACGGGTGAGTCGAAGCCAGTTAATAAAAGTGTCGGTGACGAAATCATAGCGGGCACCATTAATAGCAACGGGGCCCTATTTGCCGAGGTGACAAAGATAGGTGAGCATACTTTTCTAGCCGGTGTCATGCGCCTTGTGGCTGAAGCTCAAGCCTCCAAATCTCGTTTGCAGGTACTGTCTGATCGTGCAGCTTTCTATCTTACTCTGATCGCGATCGTTAGTGGAGTCACAACTCTTGCAGTTTGGCTTTTTGTAAAAGCGGACCCGGCCTTTGCGTTCAATAGGTTAGTAGCCGTTTTGGTTATCGCTTGCCCGCATGCTCTAGGACTTGCAATTCCTTTAGTCGCTTCAATCTCCACTACCATGGCAGCCAAGAATGGTTTTCTGGTCCGCCAAAGATTGGCTCTGGAGCAGGCAAGGCAGATAGATACTGTTTTGTTTGATAAGACCGGCACATTGACCAAGGGCGAGTTTGGTGTGAGAAATATATGGCCATCTAAAAATGGGACTGAGGATGAGGTCTTGAAAATGGCCGCGTCTGTAGATGCTCATTCGGAGCATTTTGTTTCCAAGGCCATTGTTAAAGAGGCCAAAAACAGGGGGTTGCAGTTGCTGGAAGTCGATAATTTTTCCCGAATTCCTGGTGTTGGAGTTAGGGGAACTATTAATGATTCGGAAGTAATAGTCGGAGGAGTCGGTATTTTTGATGTTGCCGATTTGGCCGTCTCCCCTGCCATTAAAGAAAAAATTGAAGACAAAAGCGGCACAGGAGAAACAATTGTATTCGTGATCCGCAACAAAGAGCTGGTTGGGACAGTTTCTCTTGCTGATCTGATCCGTGAAGATTCACGTTTAGCGATCAAGGACCTGCAGAATCTCGGTATAAGAGTCGGAATGATCACTGGGGATTCTGAGGCTGTTGCTTCTTGGGTTGCCGGAGAGCTTGGCATAGATGAATATTTTGCCAGAGTATTGCCGGAGGAAAAGGCGAAAAAGGTCAAACTCTTGCAATCTAAGGGTGGCAAGGTTGCTATGGTAGGAGATGGGATAAATGATGCCCCAGCGTTGGCCCAGGCAGATTTGGGCATTGCTATTGGCGCGGGAACAAATGTTGCTATAGAATCAGCGGGAATCATTCTCGTTAAGAATGACCCGAGGGATGTGGCCAAGATCATTAAATTATCAAAATTAACTTATGGAAAAATGATTCAGAATCTTTTTTGGGCGACAGGGTATAACATTGTGGCTTTACCGCTTGCGGCGGGGGTACTGGTATCGAAAGGAATCTTGCTCCAGCCTGCCTTGGCAGCCGTGTTCATGTCTTTAAGTACGGTAATAGTTGCAGTTAACGCTTTGTCACTTAATAAAGAGAAGCTATAATTAAATTAAACATGTATGCGACGGGGTCGGGTCGTGCACAAAAGTATAAAAATTAGTTGTTGATTAAAAATGAATAAAACACAGAGATTAGTATTGTTCTTTTTACGTATTTCGATGGGCTGGCTTTTCTTATATGCTGGCATTGTTAAGGTCATTAACCCACAGTGGTCGGCTGCTGGTTTCCTCAGTGGAGCAAAAACATTTCCAGGACTCTTTAATTGGTTTTTGCAGCCCGGAGTATTGCCGTTTACTAATTTTGTAAATGAATGGGGCCTGACCTTACTGGGCATTTCTTTGATCCTGGGAGCGTTTGCCAGGTGGAGCTCACTGCTGGGCGCTTTGTTGATGATTCTGTATTACCTGCCAGCTTTAGATTTCCCGTACATAGGAGTGAACTCATTTATAGTGGATGAACATATTATCTACGCATTCGTTCTATTGTTCTTTGCTACGGTTGGAGCGGGTAAATTCTGGGGTCTGGATGGTAAGTTGTTCAAGCGTAGCCATTAGTTAGTAATAAGGTTAAGTATATTAATATCATGAAAAAATACATTATTTCCTTTATCGTTTTTGTTCTCCTATCTCCAGTTTTTGTTTCTGCCCATGGTATGGTGGACGGCTTTGACGAAGTGACAACCGGGCCCGGGATGATGAGATATATTGAAGATACTGCGTTAGGAGAGGAGTTACACGAAGAGATGGAAGACCTGATGGTAAAGATGATATCCGGACAGCTAACGGAAAGCGAAGCAGGCCGAGTTGTAACCCTAATGAATCAATATCCTGGGCCGCATGCTCTGATGATGAATCGGTTAAACTTGGGTAATTTCGGGCATGGTTGGGGCTTTA
>JBBEDS010000002.1:0-8698 GCA_040881175.1 Minisyncoccota bacterium
GTATTTGAAATAAAAAAAGCGACCCGCTCTGGATTATGCGAACCAACTGAAACGCAGAAAGGAAACAATTAACCTGGCGAACGAGCAGCTGGGAGAAAACAAATAATTTTTTGAAAATCATTTTCGTTAAGGAATCGGGTTCTGATTCCTTAATTTTTTATTCCTAATTTTATCTTCTGATGCAAAAATATCACAGCATTGATATTTCGAAACACGCTTTCCTTGTAACGGGGGGTGCTGGTTTTATCGGAAGCAATATTATTGAATATTTAATTCAGCATAGTGCGAAAAAAGTTGTCGTGCTCGATAATCTCTCCACCGGATTTGCGGAAAATATCAAACCATTTCTTTCCAATTCCAATTTCAAATTCATACAGGGTGATATTTGCGATTTGAATGTTTGCAAAACGTCTTGTGAGAATATTGATTTTGTTTTCCATCAGGCGGCACTGGGTTCGGTTCCGCGCTCGATTGAAAATCCAATTGCGACACATAACGCAAATGCCAGCGGATTTCTTTCCGTGCTGATGGCTGCAAAAAATGCAAACGTGAAACGAATTGTTTATGCAAGCTCTTCTTCCGTTTATGGCGACAGTACCGATTCGCCAAAGAAGGAAGGGAAAATTGGAAAGCCCTTATCTCCTTACGCAGTGAGCAAACTGGTGAATGAATTTTATGCCGATATTTTCGTTCGAACGTACAACATGGAAATAATCGGACTCCGCTATTTCAATATTTTCGGGCCGAAGCAAAATCCAAAGGGAGAATACGCTGCGGCCATCCCTTTGTTTATTGACGGCTTGCTTCACCCCGTAGATAATATCAACGGGGTAAATAACAAACCCGTTTACATTAACGGTGACGGAAACCAAAGCCGCGATTTTACTTTTATTGAAAATGCTGTTCAGGCAAACATCAAAGCAATGTTCTGTGAAAAGAAAGAAGCAATCGGAAATGTTTTCAATATTGCAATGGGCGAAAAAATTTCGGTGAACGAATTATTTAATACGCTCAAGAAGATTACAAATTCATCGTTGAATGCTACGCACAGGGAAGAGAGGAGGGGAGATGTAAAAAATTCTTTGGCAGATATTAGTAAGGCAAAAACAATTCTGGGTTATTCTCCTTCAGTGAAGACGGAAGAAGGATTGAAACGAACCGTTGAATGGTTTGACAAAAAGGTTTAGGGTTTTCGGTTTCCGGTTTAGGGTTAACTCCTATATTTGAAGGCATGTCCACAATCAAACGGTTTGAAGATATGGAAGCCTGGCAACTGGCTAAGGAATTAAACAAAGAGATTTATTCTATTGCCAAGTCAGGGAATTTCTCAAGAGATTTTGAATTGAAAAAACAAATTATCCGTTCAAGTGGTTCCATCATGGATAATATAGCTGAAGGATTTGAAAGAGGGGGGAAGGGAGAGTTTATTCAGTTTCTGGGAATCGCAAAAGGTTCTGCCGGTGAAGTCCGTTCGCAATTACACAGGGCATTTGACCAAGCGTACATTGACAAAAATAAATTTGACGAACTTTACAATAAAGCTGACCGAGTCGGGAAGATGATTAACGGTTTGATTTCCTATTTGAACAAAACTGAAATAAAAGGACAGAAATATAAAAAGCCCTAACCCTAAACCCTAAACCCTAAACCGGAAACCTTGTCATTTCTTAGCAACATATTCGGTAAAAGCAGTAAAACATCCGTTGCAGCCGACTTATCTGTGCTGAAATGCGATGTCCATTCCCATTTCATTCCGGGAATTGATGACGGAGCGCAAACGGTGGACGACAGTTTGCAGATGCTGAAGGAATTTGTAGCTATGGGCTACAAAAAAGTGATAACCACCCCCCACATCATGAGCGATGCTTACCGAAACACCCCCGAAATTATTCTCAGCGGGTTGGAAAAAGTGCGTGCCGAGCTGAAAAAACAAAACATTGTTATAGAAATTGACGCAGCCGCTGAATATTATCTGGATTATGATTTCGAGAAAAAGATTGACGAGGGCAAACTGCTGACGTTCGGAGATAAATATGTTTTGTTCGAGATTGGTTTCATGAACCCCCCTGAAGCGCTGAATGCCGTAATTTTTAAACTGCTGACAAACGGCTACAAGCCCGTGCTGGCCCACCCCGAGCGGTATAATTACTGGCACAACGATTTTAAAAAGTATGAAGAGCTTGTTGACAAGGGGGCTTTGCTTCAGTTAAACATTAACTCACTAACCGGGCATTACTCCCCCCGCACAAAAAAAATTGCCGAGCGGATGATTGATGAAGGAATGATTTCTTTCCTCGGCAGCGACTGCCACCACGGGGGGCATGTGGAACTGATTAAAAAAGTCCGCCACGAAAAATCGCTCCACCAACTGCTGGCAAGCGGACGGCTGCTGAACGCTTCGCTTTAAAATACCTGTTTAAACAGGTTGCACGTTTTCATGGACGTGAGTTTCTTTGCACCCATGAAACCCGAATTCAACAAACATGAAAAGAAGCTGATGCGCGCGGTGGGGGCTGTGCTTCGCGCGCTTCGTAAAGATACCGAATGCGAAACGCAGGAAGAATTTTCCGACCTCATCGGCATGAACCGCTCCCAGTACCAGACCTATGAAAGTGGTGTGAACATGAAAATTATTTCCATCGACAAAATCCTGAGCCATCACAACATTTCCATTTTCGTTTTCATGGAAATGGTGCGTGCTGAGTTTAACAGGAACGAAAGCAAACAAATGAGAAAAATAAACTGATGGCTTTCGCGGCTTCCATAGCTAATTTATTTGGCACCAAAACTATTTGTTCAGGCACTCAAACTATTTGTTCAGGCACCAAAACTATTCGTTCAGGGGCTCAAACTATTTGTTCAGGCACTCAAACTATTTGTTCAGGGGCTGAAACTATTTGTTCAGGCACCAAAACTATTTGTTCAGGGACTCAAACTATTTGTAAAACCTCTAAATTTCATCAAAAAAGGCATATTAACCTAAAAAACAACTAAAAATGGCAAAACAAGACTACATTCCCGGAAAGGAAGGCAACCTCGCGGTTTGGCTTCAGAATTATAAGGACAACCTGGCTGTTCATAAAGGAACGCTGGGCGTAACCGATGCTGAATATAACGCGCAAGTGGCGTTTGTGAACGCGCTGCTGGCAGCCATCGTGAACAACACCAACAAGCAGGGCGAGGCGCAGCAGGCACGAACGGATTTGAACACCCAGAAATCAACCTCTGTTTCGGGCATCCGCATAGGGGCGCAAAAAATTAAAAAGAAAGATGCCTACAACAACGGCATTGGCGAAGACCTGGGCATTGTGGGCGATGAAAACAGCATTGACATTGAAAACTCAAAGCCGGCTTTGACAGCGAAAAAAGTGGAAACCGGGTGGAGATTCAGTTTTAATTTGCTCGGATTTTTTGATTCGGTGAAAATTTTCCGCACCCGCCCGGGGGGAGCGAAAACTTTTATTGCCATCGACACCTCATCGCCTTATATTGATACCGAACCCATGGTGAACGCAACGGAATACACCGCTTACTACATGCTGGGCGATAACAGCGTGGGGCTGGAAAGCGATAAGGTGACTATTTCGATTTAGATTTTAGATATTGGATATTAGAATTAAGCCGCGTTGGTTCCGACTGATGCGGCTTTTGTTTTTGTCTTGCATAGAAGTTAAATAGTTATAATTTTGTTAAATAATTCCAAAACCAAACAAAATGAAAAACAAAACAAAAATCAAAATCTTTGCAACGATGCTTGCAATGATTTTTGGCATTGCGGAAAGTAACGGGCAAACTCTTGCATGGGCAAAAACACATGGAACTTCTCTTGGTGCTGATGACCTTGGTAATGCTATAAAAGTGGATGGTTCGGGAAATGTATTTGTAGGCGGGAGAGAAGTTCACACAGCAGGAAATGGCTATGATATGATGCTGTTGAAATATAATTCGAGCGGAACCTTGCAATGGGATACTCCCGTTAATGGAAGTGCTAGCGGAGCTGACTTAATAAACGACATTGCAATAGATGGCTCAGGTAATATTTATGCAGTTGGTTTTTTAAATGAAAGTACAAACGGGCAACAAATGGGACTTGTGAAATTTAATGCATCTGGAGTATGGCAATGGACACAAGTGTCCGGCACTTCAGTTAATACAGATGTTGGTAACGGAGTCGAAATATCTTCAGACGGTTATATTTATGTCTGTGGAAGTTATAACAATGATGCTGCTCTATGGAAATATGATGCATCAGGGAATATTCAGTGGGGAGGACCAGCCCTATATAATGGTACCGGTAGTTCCACCGACTGGGCAAATGACTTAGTCATCGATGGAAGCAGTTATATCTTTACCTGTGGAACCACTTTTAATAGCAGTGGTAATTTTGATTGCCTTGCCCTTAAATACAATTCTTCAGGAACACTTCAAAGCGGGTGGCCTCAAGCATATCCTGGTGCCGGAAGCTTAGATGATGAGCTGTTTAATTTAAAACTTAGTGGGCAATATATTTATACGTGTGGCTATGCTTATGTTAGTGCAGGCAATTCTTTTGATGCACTGCTGATTAAGTATGCTGTAGCTGGTGGTAGTCCGCTGTAGTCCGCAAGCGGGATTTCCTGTACTTTATAACGGAGCCGGAAGTTTGGGTGATGTTTTTAATGATCTTGATATAGGCGGTAACTATATTTACTGCACTGGTATAGCTTATCAAGTGGCAATAAGTACTGACCGTGATTATGTTACAGCAAAATATAATTTTTCAGGAATGATCCAAACTGGGTGGCCTAAATTTTATGATGGCCCAGGTGGATCCTCAGCTTCTTTCGACCAGGCACGAGACGTTATGGTAAGTACTTCTTCTGGAAAAATTTATGTAACGGGTGAAACCCAACATAACACAAATAAAATGGATGTAACCACGATTCGTTACAGCACAACTGGAACCCAGGAATGGGTGGTAACATATAATAATTCCGGTGTAAATTGGAATGACCAGGCGCTTACGCGCAATTCCCTTGCCCTTAGTCTCGATGGCTGTCATGCCGCTAAGGATTATGTTTATGTTACAGGGCGAAGCCAAGTAGCCGCGAGCGGGGATATTGATATGCTAACTCTGAAATACACTGATGTTACTACTCCTTGTGATGAAGCTCCGGGAGGTGAAGGCCGGTATGTGCAGCAGGAAAACAACGTAAAATCCGGCCTGTATCCAAATCCATTCAGCAGTTCTGCCACGCTCGCAGTCGGACAGGAATTGACGAATGCAGTGCTGAATATTTATGATTTGTATGGGAAATTAATTTTTTCTCAGACAGGCATTTCATCAAGTGCTATTACGATTGAAAAGGGAAGTATTACGGAGGGGGTTTATTTCTATCAATTGGTTGATAATGATAATTTAGTTACCTTTGGTAAAATGATAATTCAATAAAAGATGAAGAAAAAATTTGTTTATCTTTTATTTTTATTTGCAGCACTAAAGCTACAGGCACAGGTACTTACTGTGCCTGTGGTTTTTCATGTGGTATATAACACCACCTACCCGGGTTCAAATGTTGCGGATACCTTTTTGCTACAGGCACTTCAGGAGATGAACAGAGATTTCAGGCGACTGAATCCCGATTGGGTGAATACGCCTGCTGTGTGGCAGCCCCTTGTTGCCGATTGCGAAATAGAATTCTGCCTTGCGGTGCAAGACCCGAACGGAAACCCGACAACCGGGATTACACATACAAGCACTACTGAGGCATCTTTTTCACCGGCTGAATTTGTGATGTGGTCAGGTACTGGGGGGGAGGATGCATGGGATACAGACAGATACTTCAATATATGGACTTGCAGACTTGTTACTCCAATGGATGCTTATACAAGTATTCGCCCCTGGCAAGCATTTGGTGTGTTTGACGGAGCAGTGGTAGATTACAGGATTGCAAACAAATCGATTCCTTCTCCCGGTGCCTGGTATCAGCATAAAATGTTTTCAACTGCGACAGCAGGCTATCTTAACTTGTGGGGTATTGAGGGGGATTGCAACCCTGCCCCTCCATGTTCAGATTGTGATACAGTGGCGGATACGCCCAATACCAAATATGGTTTTTTAAATATGTGCACAAATACAGATTCGTGCACCCCGGGTGGACCGATGAGCATGAATTTTATGAATTCATCAATTGATTCATGCAGGTATATGTTTACACTCGGACAAAAAGCGAGGATGCGAGCGGCTTTATTAGGTCCGCGTTCAAGTTTATTGAGCTCAAATGTTTGTTCGCCACTTGGAATTGGAGAAAATAATACAGGAACAAGTAATTTCATTTACCCCAACCCCTCGTCCGGCATCTTTACCGTTAATGCAAAAGGCGATGTTACTGTTTATAACTTGCTTGGGGAAAAAGTTTACAGCCAAACCCTCCGACAGGCTCAGGGTGATTCGCTGAGCATGACAGTTGATTTATCGGCTCAGCCTAAGGGGGTTTATTTTTACCAGTTGATTGATAACGAAAATTTAATTATCTTTGGTAAAATGATAATTCAATAAAAAATGAAAAAGTCAATATTTGCTTTTTGTTTTTTCTTGAGTGCTATTTTTCTACAGGCACAGGTATTAACTGTGCCTGTAGTTTTTCATGTTGTTTATAACGGTAATGACCCACTTGATTCAGCAGCTCAAAATGTTCCCGATAGTTTTTTGCTGCAAGCTTTGCAGGAAATGAACCGCGATTTCAGAAAATTAAATCCCGATTGGGTAAATACGCCTGCTGTTTGGCAGCCGCTTGTTGCCGATTGCCAGATAGAATTTTGCCTTGCGGTGCAAGACCCGAACGGAAACCCGACATCCGGGATTACACATACAACCACTACTGAGGCATTTTTTTCACCTCCTGAATTTGTGATGTGGTCAGGTTTTGGGGGGGAGGATGCGTGGGATCCAAGCAGATACTTCAATATATGGACCTGTAAACTTTTTTCTCCTTTATACGCGTATAAAAGTATTCGTCCCTGGGAAGCATTTGGTGTGTTTGACGGAGCAGTGGTAGATTACAGGATTGCAAAGAAAATGATTCCTACTCCCGGTGCCTGGTATCAACACAAAATGTTTTCAAGCGCGGCAGCGGGTTATCTTAACTTATGGGGTATTGAAGGTGATTGTGCACCAGCACCACCTTGTTCAGATTGCGATACAGTGCCGGATACGCCTAATACACAGTATGGTTTTCTGAACATGTGCACAAATACGGATTCGTGCACTCCCGGAGGCCCCATGAGCATGAATTTTATGACATCGGCAGTAGATTCATGCAGGTATATGTTCACGCTGGGTCAAAAAGCGAGGATGCGGGCGGCTTTGTTAGGTCCAAGGGCAAGTTTATTAAGCTCAACGGTTTGCTCACCTGTGGGCGTAAATGAAAATTATTCTCAATTTAATTTTCTTATTTCGCCCAATCCCTCCTCCGGCAAATTCACAATTAATGCAAAGGGAGAAGTTTCAATTTATAATTTGCTTGGGGAGAAAGTTTACAGCCAAAAAACAGATGCTTCGCGTTCGCTCAGCATGACAGTTGATTTATCCAGCCAACCCAAGGGGGTTTATTTTGTGCATCTCAGCACGGAGAATGGAACTGTTACAAAGAAGCTCGTTATTCATTAACACTTTCCCGTAGGCGCGAGCAGCCTGTTACTGAGCGAAGTCGAAGTATCCACGCTCGTGACAAAAAATTCCATCCCGCACTTCTCGATACGATTCCGCCCAAAGCGGAATCACTCGAAGTGACCTGACCCCAGAAAAACAGTGGCATGTTACAAAAAAGTTAATAATTTTTATCTATACCCCCAAAAAATGGGGTACCTTCGCCCTGTTTTCTATAAAAATCAGGTACAAACCCTATAAAAAATCACAAAAAATGGCAATTATTCGATTTAAAGCATTGGAACAGGTGATGACCCGCACTCCGCACATGGTGGAAACTCCGAGCACAAGCGTTTCGGAATATTTTGGTAAAAATGTTTTTGGGAAAGAAAGTATGCGCCAGCATTTGGGCGATGAATCCTTCAAAGCCGTGATGGAAGCCATTGAATACGGAACAAAAATTGACCGCAAAGTTGCCGAAAGCGTTGCCAGTGCCATGAAAAAGTGGAGCATGCTCAGCGGTGCCACGCACTACACCCACTGGTTTCAGCCATTAACAGGCAGCACAGCCGAAAAGCACGATGCTTTTTTTACTCCCGTGGAAGGCGGTCGCGCCATTGAGAAGTTCGGGGGGGAACAGTTGGTTCAGCAGGAGCCCGATGCAAGCAGTTTCCCCAGCGGAGGAATCAGAAATACCTTTGAAGCAAGAGGATATACCGCATGGGACCCCAGTTCGCCTGCTTTCATTATAGGAAAAACACTTTGCATCCCCACCATCTTTGTTTCGTACACAGGCGAGGCGCTCGATTACAAAACCCCCCTTTTGAAAGCGCTTGCTGTACTCGATAAGGCGGCTATTGAAGTTTGCCAGTACTTCGACAAAAACGTTACAAAAGTTACTGCCACGCTTGGCTGGGAGCAGGAATATTTTCTCGTTGACACTGCTTTATATAACGCCCGCCCCGACTTGGCAATGACGGGACGAACATTGTTCGGACATTCGTCAGCCAAAGGTCAGCAGTTGGAAGACCATTATTTCGGAAGCATCCCGGAAAGGGTTCAGCAGTTTAT
>JBBEDS010000003.1:0-30207 GCA_040881175.1 Minisyncoccota bacterium
AAGGTTAATGTGCTGCCTTGATTGTAAATGAAACCGACTTTTTGTCAAAAGAAAAAACGGCCTTTCGGCCGCTCCTACTTATCATCGGTCCAACTTTTGGCAGAACCATTCGCTCAAAGTCTTACTAGCTTCTTTTAAAGACTCGGGGTCGCTAAAGATGTGATCTCCTTTCTCAATAATCTTGAGTGTCTTATCTCCTTTTAATTCATCGAATAGCTTGTGCCCACTGGAAACGAGGATCGTATCATCATCTGCCCCATGCATTACCAAAGTTGGCATGCCAATCTTACGGATAGTCTCCCCGGGATCGTATTTAGAAACGCTCTCGTAGAAACCATAGCCTAACCTTTTGTCTCCCACTCCCCATTCGGGAGTCATTCTGGCGAAATCCAGATAACCTTGTCGTTTCCAAATAGTTATAGCTATCTCTAAGATCAAAGTGAGCTCTTCCTTCGGATTCCACAAGGAAGAGATCGTAGCTAAGGCCTTGACCTCATGATTCCTGTCGGCAGCTAATTTTGTCGCCACGATCCCGCCCAGAGAATGGCCGCAGAGTCCAATACTTTTGTGATCCACATATGGATTCTTTTTAATAAAATCTAGAACTGCATTGACATCGGACATCTCTGAATCAAGGGTCAAGTTAAAAAAATCTCCATCTGAGCTGGAGTTAGCCTCGTTGGTAAAATCAAAACCAACGGCCAGAATCCCAGATCGGGCAAGTTCCTGTAGAAATACCATGTTCTGTTTCTCCCGATAGTTACCGGTAAAACCATGGCAGAAAAGCACGGTAGCATACGGTCCGAAACCGCCGGGTACGAAATATTGACCCTTGATCTTGAGACCTTGAGGATTTTCCAGCTCAAAAAATTCCTGATACATGTTTAAGAGTATATATTAAACTGTTGCCAGAATCTAATCTATTCATTATCTTTAAAAAATAGCTGACCCTTAAAAAAGAGGTGTTTAGGATGGGAAGGAAGCCCTTGAAAAGAATCGTCATAACCGGCGGGCCATGCTCTGGCAAAAGCTCCACCATTAATGAGCTCAAAAGGCTCATGGGCGAACGGTGGCATTTCGTGCCTGAAGTGTCGACAATTCTAATGAACCAGGTAGGCATTCGGCCATGCGAGTTTCTGAGTCCACGGCAATTTCAAAAAGCCGTTCGCGGAATTCAGATCATACTTGAGAAAGCCACAGCGGAATTTGCAACAGCCGAGGGCAAAGAAGCTCTGATCATCGACCGCGGCACCATGGATAACGCCGTCTATCTGCCAGGTTTCGTACCTGAGTTTGAAGGGCTATTCGAAACTACATCAGAAAGAGAATACAGCTGGTACGATCTGGTGATCTGCCTGGATATTCCTCCAGAAGAGATATATAACCAGATGAGGTCTAATAATCCGGCTCGCTCTGAGGACTATGCACTGGCCAAAGAGATTGCCGAACTGACGAGAGTAGCCTGGCGAGGTCATACTGACTTCGTTTTCATTGAAAACACGTTCAATTGGGATAGAAAGCTATCCAACGTGATCGAAACGATCGAAGACTTCCTTAAAGAAAGCTAATCGCCGCATTTATGCGGCGCTTTTATTTCTTCTCGTACAGTTCATGCCACCAATGTTTGCCCTGCTGCCAACCGAATAGTATTCCCGCAACCAAAAGGACCAGAGTGAATATATGATGTATCAGGAACCAAGAATCCCAAGATAATCCAAAACCATATTTGTCATAATCTCTGACAAGCAAAATTATATACCAGCCCTCAACGACGGCATGGATGATGAACTGGATAAGAATACCGAACAATATGAATGCCAGAATGTATACTTTTTTCTTTAATCTCTTGTCCACTAATTAATTTTCCCACAAAGGAATTTCCAAATCAAACAGATGGTTGACATATTTCAATTTCAAAGCTATATATTAATTACCTGTTCTTTCACTTGGGAGTAAAACAATGAAAAGAGAGACTATCTTCACATCAAACGCACCCACGCCCGGGTTCTACAGCCAGGCTGTGGCCATAAGGCTGAAAACCTATACCAGGGTCATCTTGGCTGGCCAAACCGGCAATATCCCGGATGGCAAAGATGAACCCGTGATAGAAGGAGGCGTCGGACCGCAAACAACACAGATATTGAAAAACATCTCAGCAATTTTACAAGCAGCCGGCGGCTCAATGGTAGATCTGGTTCGCGTCCGAGTCTATCTCAGGGATGATACACACGGTATGCCAGCGGCGCGAAAAGAATCCAGGGAAGCATTCGCAAAAGCCTATGAGGAGTTCTTTGCTCAATACGAAATGAGCCGGGAGAACAGAAACCTTCCGGCCAGGGCCATGGTCTGGGTTTCGGAAGTTCCACTGGAGTTCCCCGCAGAAAACACTCTTGTCGAAATCGAAGCAGAAGCCGTCATCTCGAATCCCTAGATCCCCCCAGCGGGGATTTTTTCATGCCTAAATTGACAGTTTACTAAGAAAATGGTATAAATATATTAAGTTTCATTCACATCTGAAGGAGGTCCTCGCCAATGTGGCTAGTTAATCTGATCCCTGAGCGACTGAAGTGGTGGCTTTGGCGAATGTTGCGCCCCACGTATCTGGTCGGCGTCTTCGTGATCGTTTTTCGATTCGACGAAGTGCTGATCATCAAGAAAAAAAGGGGCGTCGCCATGGGCTACCAGATTCCCGGCGGCGGAAAGGATCGCGGACTGAGCCCCAAGGATGCAGCTCTCAAAGAGCTGAAACAAGAAACCGGGCTTGATCTACGTCCGTATTCCATACGCAAGTTGCCGTATGTCTCGAGCAACGAAGTTCACTGTGACATCCACATTGTTTATGTCGCCCAGCTCGACTACAATAGCTCCGTTCCGGTCGTGCAGGACACATTCGAAGTGGAAAGCGCCGACTTCGTCCCCATCAAAGATGCCCGAAGCAAGCTAATGCCGGAGCATGCAGCTATCCTGGAAACGGTGCTCGAAGACATGTTCTTGAATAAGAAGACGTGTTCTTGAATAAATAGTCCTCGCCCACAACAATAGATCTCCCCTCACGGGGAGATCATTTTTTTATATAAACTTACCTAACGCTGACGAGAATCAAAACAGCTATTATGCTGCCGACCACACTCAGTATTCCAGAGATAATGGCCGCCTGTATGGCTGGATTTCGGAACCACTTTTTTCGGCTCATAACTTAATTATTAGTCATTTTTAGGCGGACCCCACTGCCAACGAGGTTTCTCGCCTGTTTTATATGCTATTCGTATCAAAGCGATGGTAAGAAGTGTGATCGGCAGAACAAATGTGAAGAATACTTCTGATGCAGGAGAGGCTTCATCAATTGTGAAGGCAAAAAATATTATGGAAACAAGATATACCCCGGTCACTGCCCAACCCTGCCAAGAAGCAGGCGTCCAACCCCATCCAAAAAGTTTTGCCTTAAACCAGTAGTGTTTGGGGTTATCTTTTATATACCTGACATATATTCGGAAGAAGAGTATAAAAAAGATTGCCGCAAAAACACCGACGCCTAAAGCAAAGTTTTTAAATATAAGTCCTGCTACTGCACCGGCGACTATCGCCAGTATTAATCCTGATTTTTGTCTTGAGTCACTCATAGCTGCTACTCAATATATTTTAACACAGAGCTTTAAACTCTTTCCACCAAAACCATGTTGGTGGTACCTGCTTTTCCGAATGATAGGCCGGCGCAGATAACGAATGGCTCCCCTTTGCTGAGTTTCATTATCGGATTGTCCTTGGCCAATTTAATAGCCTGCGGCAAAGCAGCTTTGAACGACTCAACCCTTGGACCAAAGTATGCCCTAACGCCCCATGAGAAATTTAACTTGTGAATTGTCAGCTTATTAGGCGACAGTGCAATTATTGGTTGAGAATTCCTATGTCTCGATACCCTCCTGGCAGATGCTCCGGTTTCAGAAAAAACAATTATCAACTTTGCGCCAACCTGGTCGGCAATTTTTACTGCAGAAGCACTCATAGCATCAGATACTCTTTTACTCTCCTTGAACTCTGCCGGTTCAATAGAGTCAGTCATTCTGTTAATTATCTTGGTCATTACTTTTACAGCCTCCACCGGATATTTTCCTCTGGCGGTCTCTCCCGAAAGCATGACGGCATCGGTGCGGTCTAATATGGCGTTGGCCACATCAGATATCTCAGCCCTGGTCGGCAAGTGGCTGTTAGTCATAGACTCAAGCATTTGAGTGGCTACAATGACCGGCTTAGAATGGGCCATGCCCAATTTAATTAATTGCTTTTGTATTAAAGGCAACTCCTCCATTGGTACGGCAAATCCGAGGTCGCCTCGGGCAACCATTATGCCATCTGCTTCTTTGAGTATCTCATCGATATTTTTAACTCCAGCTAAAGTTTCGATCTTAGCCACAACATGTGGAGCGTATCCTTTCGGAAAAAGTTTTTTAACTTCTAAAATATCTTTACCGCTTTGGACGAAAGAAACTGCCATAGAATCAATGTTCAACTCAGCCATTAGTTTTACAAAGTCTGAATCTCTTTTGCTTAGCTTCACTGATCGTATGGCCAAACCTTGAGCAGCAAAACCCATCTTGGATTTCAGTAACCCCCCGACAATTACCTTAGCTGCCACTCCGTTCTTTATTATCTTCTTAACCTGCAACTTCGGCATACCGTCTCCAAGATATATTTCTGCTCCGACTGCCAGTTCTTTCAAAATCTCAGGAAAGTTAATGGTAATGGAGTTTTCTTCTTTAGACTCGTTATCTAATATATTTAAAACATCTCCAACTTTTAGCATTCTCTCTTCAGCAACTTCGCCGGTCCTTATCTTGGGTCCGCCAAGATCGCCCATGATTGAGACGGGACGACCGAGCTTCTTCTCGGCTTTTCTTATCATCTTAGTCCTATTTACAGTCTCCTCCTTATTACTGTGAGTTAAGTTGAAGCGAAAAATATCAACGCCTTCGTTGATTAATGATTCGATAGTCTCTTGATTTTCGCTGGCTGGGCCTAATGTAGCGATTATCTTCACCTTCTTATATTTTGTCATAGCTGAAAAATTATATTACACCTTGCCCTCTTCTTCAATTAGCTTATTAACAAATTCTAATTACTGCCCTTATCTCTGCGGGCCTTTGAACGATCAGCTTCAGTTAGAAGCTGCTTTCGCAATCTAACACTCTCTGGAGTTATCTCCAGGTATTCATCTCCCGTCATTACTTCCAATCCTTTTTCAATATCTAATTCCGAAGGCGGAGTGAGATTGATAGCCTCATCCGAGCCGGAAGCTCTGACGTTAGTCAGCTGTTTTCCCTTTGTCGGATTTACATACATTTCTTCTCCCTTTGAGGTGTTGCCGATTACCATACCGGCATATACCTGAGTTCCGGGACCTATGTACAATGTGCCCCTGTCCTGCAGATTCCAGAGGTCAAAACCAAGAGCCTTGCCGTTGGCCATGGAAACCATTGACCCGACAGTTCGTTTTCTGATCTCTCCGGCATATGGTTTGAAACCGATGAATCTTGAAGAAAGTATTCCCTCCCCTTTGGTATCGATAATGAATTGGTTTTTATAGCCCAAGAGTCCCCTAGTAGGGCCTTCAAATGAAAGTCTGACAGTTTCGACTTTGTGGTCCATGTTGGTCATCACGAATCCTCGCGGACCAAGACGCTCAATTATGGATCCCTGATATTCTTCAGGGGTATCAATGATTACCTCTTCGAAAGGTTCGTGCTTTGCGCCGTCTATCTCACGAATAATTACCTGTGGCTGGGAAACCTGCAGCTCATATCCCGCTCGCCTCATGTTCTCCAGCAATATGGCTATGTGCAGTTCGCCTCTGCCGTGAACTCTAAAACTTTCGTTAGCAGAAAAGTCGATTTTCAATCCGACGTTAACCTCAAGTTCTTTCTTAAGATATTCTCTCAATTGTCGAGAGGTCACATATTTTCCTTCCTTACCGGCAAAGGGAGAATTATTTACCAAAAAGGTCAGGGCAATAGTCGGCTCATCTACGGCGATAGCAGGCAATGATTTGGCATCAGCATTATCTGTGATCGTCTCTCCAATATCTATATCAGGCAATCCTGCCACCAAAGCTATATCCCCGGCGCTTGCCTCTTGAGTCTCAACTTTTTCCAGCCCGTTGAAGGTAAATATTTTCGTAATTTTACCGGTCCTTGTTTCCTCGCCCTCAGATTTAACAAAAACATTTTGTCCGGTACGGACAACGCCCTCATATACTCTAGCGACGGCAAGACGTCCCAAGAAATTGTCGTAACCCAAATTGAAAGGCTGCAGCATTAAAGGTTTCGCTGCCAATCCTTCGGATGATGCAGAAGGGACATGCTCAAGTATGGTCTCAAGAAGCGGAGTCAGATCATTTGATTCATCAGTTAGCTTCTTTTTAGCTATGCCAGATCTTCCTATGGCATAGACAACTGGGAATTCCGCCTGCTCATCATTAGCGCCAAGCTCAAAGAAAAGATTCAGGACCTGATCCTCGCATCTGGCCGGATCTGCAGCCGGTTTATCTATCTTGTTTATGACCACTATCGGTTTCAATCCCAGTTCCAATGACTTCTTTAAAACAAATCTGGTCTGAGGCATCGGCCCTTCTTGAGCGTCGACGACGAGTAAAACGCAGTCAATAGAACGCAAAACGCGCTCGACTTCTGAACCGAAGTCGGCGTGTCCCGGAGTATCGACAATATTTATCTTTGTGACTGGCCTGCCCAAGTCAGCGGAGGGATAAAAAATCGCCGCATTCTTGGAGTAGATAGTGATACCTCTTTCAAGCTCAAGAGTGTTGGAATCCATTGAGACACCCTCTTTACCTGTGCCCGTTTGTCGCATTATGGCGTCTGTAAGAGTCGTTTTGCCATGGTCTACGTGGGCTATTATTGCGATATTTCTGATTTCCATAAAAAAATGGGCCCCCTGGCCTAAATGTGTATATATATGATACTACAAAAAAATTATTGCGTCAATTTAAAAAGGCCTGTATGCTGACTCTGCATGAAGGAGAATAAGTATCCGATGAGGATAAACAAATATTTGGCCCTAAAAAACTACTCTACCCGCAGAGGAGGAGATGAGTTAGTTGAGAAAGGCCGCGTTTCTATCAATGGCAAAAAGGCGGTATTGGGAGATAAGGTCAATGAAAATGACGTAGTCGAGGTCACGGCAAGCAAGAACCCTAAAAAATATGTTTACTTTGCCTACCACAAACCGAGAGGCGTAATCACTCATTCTCCTCAGGAAGGAGAGAAAGATATTAAGGGATCAGTTCCGATGAAAGATGTGTTCCCCATAGGCAGGCTGGATAAAGATTCATCTGGGTTAATTATTTTAACCGATGACGGACGGGTCACCGACCGTCTTCTTAATCCGGACTACACTCATGACAAAGAATATCTCGTCAAAACAGTAGACAAGCTGCGTCCCAGTTTTAAAAAGATAATGGAGGCCGGGGTAGATATTGAAGGCTACCGAACAAAAGAGTGTAAGGTAGATATATTGAGCGAAACTACGTTCAGAATTACTTTAACTGAAGGCAAGAAGCATCAGATAAGGAGAATGTGCTCTGCGCTACATCACAAGATACGCGATCTAAAGCGTGTCAGGATAATGAATATTAAACTCTGGGATCTGCCCTCAGGTGCCTATAGACAGCTCGAGGGCAAAGAGCTATCTAACTTCCTCAAAGGACTAGGTCTTTAATCCTTTTTCTCTTTATCTAGCTCTAGGCAAACCGAATTGATGCAATATCTCTTGCCTCCTTTTTCTTTCGGCCCATCGTCAAAGACATGGCCTAGATGAGCTCCGCAGTTTTTACATAAAACCTCTGTCCTCCTCGTGCCCATACTGTCGTCTTCTTTCAGCTCAATGTTCTTGAGATTGGCCGGTTCGGTGAAACTGGGCCAACCGGTGCCGGACTCAAATTTAGTATCGGAAGAAAATAGCTCATTGCCGCATACAGCGCAACGATACATACCCTTGGCATGCTCATCTACATATTTGCCGGTAAATGGAGCCTCCGTCCCTTTTTCTCTGGCAACATGATAGAGCTCTTCAGACAGCTCCTCATCTTTTTTAATTTTGTTTTCTTTATCCATATCTGGTTGACAAATTATGATTTAATTATACAGTAAGGTAAGATTTGATTCAATTTGGAGGCAAGAAAGATGTTTGAAAACTTAGCCACTCTGCGTCGAGTACTATTCAGGAACGTCCTCAGGACTATTAAAGCAGCCCAGACCGGACATCTCGGTGCCTGCTGCTCAAGCTTAGACCTGATGCTCGTTCTGTATTTCTCAGATGTTCTGCGAATTGACCATCGAGATTCAAAGCATCCTCTGCGGGACTACGTTTTAAACAGAGGCCATCTTGGTCCTTTGAAGTATAACATTTTTTCCTTGATCGGATGGCTTGATCAAGAAGAGATGCTCCATTACAGAGAGTTCGGATCCAGACTTCACGGTCATGAAGATATGTTCGCCACTCCCGGTGTCGACATCACTCCTGCCGGCAGTCTTGGCATGGGACTCTCTTATGCCGTCGGCGCCCGCATCGGCTTGCGCGACCTCGATCTGGATAACCGAATCTTCTGTTTTCTTGGCGACGGCGAAGAACAGGAAGGCAACGTTGCCGAGGCAGCTCGACACGCTGGTCACCTGCAAATTCCCGGCCTTATCTGTGTGATCGATAAGAATGGCGGACAGCTCTCAACGCGCCTTCCCCATACGGATAGCGCCGTGAATCACGTCCTGCTATGGCGAAGCTACGGTTGGAAAGTCATTGAAATTCGTAACGGCCATGATCACAGGGATATACTTCAGGCCTACAAGTGGGCTGAAGGCTTAGCCAAAAGCGGCCCAGTATGCATTATCGCCAACACAACCAAAGGCTACGGGATCCCCGGAGCTGAGGAAGATTACTGCGGCTTCCATGTACTTCACGGTTCCGAAGTTAAGGAATCGAATGAGGAAGTGCGCCCAATAGACCTGGATAGCGTTCTTGCTTCTCTGGAGCAAGCAGAAGATACGCGATACGAGATTACGCAAAAGAGTCTCCCACAAATGAAAACTGCCCAGGGACAAGAGATTGATCCTATCATTATCCCCCGAGGGGAAGATGAAGTAATTCAGTACGATGTTGAGTATACTTTTCTGAAAACTCTGGAAAAGCAGATCGGAAGCAGGCTGTATATTCTGACCTCGGACTATCCACCAAGGAATTTCGTTTACGGCGATGGTCGTCCTCATTTTGAAAAGGCTCATTACTACAACGTCGGTCTGCGAGAGCAGCATATGACGGCGATGGCTCATGGCATTTACCGTATCCGACCGGATGCCGTGGTTGTCGTTTTGTGCGGCGACGCCTTCATATACCGGCACATGGACCAGATCAATGCTTTGGCTCAAGCCAAGACGAGAGTAATCTTTTACTCCGTTCAAGGCGGACTTAGCGGAGCAAAGAACGGATCTACGCATCAGTCAAGCGGTCAGACCGGTTCTCTTCTCATGATACCCGGACTCACCGTTGAAGAGCCTTGCTCTGCAGTTCAATTCATCCGCAGCAGCAACAATGCTCTTGCTCGAGAAGGCCCGACGTATATCCGGATGCAAAAGACTCCGGTACCATGGAGTTTCATGGGGGTACAGGTTGATGGCTACGAGGTCGTACGACAGTTCAAAGATGCCAATGGGACCATTGTCACAAGCGGCATGCTAGCTGAGGAAGCGCTTAAGGCCGTCCTACACCTGTATGTCGACGAAGGCATCGGATTTAATCTGATAGTTCTGACGGACCTGACGAATGCTAGCGGCTTTAGCCAATATATCGTCGGCCACAAGCCCTTGTTCACCTACTACAACGGGGATTCAAGGGTTCTTCAACACATCGTTGCTAATGACATCTGCCAAAATGGTGTCGATCAGCCCTGGCCAATCAAGAGCAAAGGATTCACGCTAGGTACTACCGGTTCGATCGGAGACCTATTGAAGCACTTTCATCTCGACTGGAACTCGATCTTTGAAGAATGCAAAGAAGCAGTCAGCGCTCATGTGCACTGCTAAAAACCGCCCCTCTCGCTAGAGAGGGGTTTTAATTTGAGGAGAATTGATTTGTCAGCTTAGCCAGCTCTTCAACTTCAGGATAGTCGTGAGTATCGCCTGGGAGTCCTATGAACTCATGGTTATTAATCCCCCACTCCTGAATTAATTTTTTTAGATCAACTGAAGATATTGTCGGGTCTTGGTCGTGTTGTATAAAAAGGGTCGGGATATTTAAATTTTTAAACCATTCATCGAAATTAACCTTTTGATCTTTGGCCCAATATATTGGTGTGCCGACAAATATGCATTTTGATGGAGATATTTTCTTTTCATTAATACATCTCAAGGCCACCATTATGCCTGCCGATTTAGCAAAAAGAGTATAGTCGGACATATTTTCCAATTCTTTGGCAAAAAGGTCTGATTCTTTTTCGATATCTAAGAGCGTCTCGCCTCTTTCCCAGTGGCTATATATATGCACGACAATATTGTCATAGTATTCACTCATGGCTTTTTTTACTTCTTCAAGCCACGGTTTGTTTTTTAGGCTGTTGCCTCCGATTAAAGCCAGGTTCATGATAGAAAATATTTATTTAGAGTCCTCTTCTTCGAGTTTAGCCGGATCCCAGGACCCTCCGGTTTCTTTTTTAATTTTCGCTCTAGTTTCTCCTTCATTATTGATTTTAATATACCATTTTGGTAATTTAGTGAAAGCTCGTTGACCTAATACAAGGAGATAGTCATGTCGATATTCCCACTCGTGTGGTTGGCCATCTCGATCCTATTAGCAGGCCTGACCGTGCGCCTTTTCCTCAAGGCCAAAGCATTGTATTTTTTCCTCTCTGCCGCCATTCTCGTAATCTGGGTCGTGATTCTGCCTATTTACTTACTGACGGAACAATTCCCCTAAAAGGAGAACACTATGACATTCCCAGCTCAGTTTTTTCCTATCTGGCTAATTGTCTTTGTCCTCCTACTTGTTCTGCTTTTCATTGTTGCTATCAAGGGAAAGGCTAAATACTTTTGGACTACGTTCACAGTCTTTATGGCCTGGATGGCAGTGGAGATCCTAGTCTTTCAATTTAGGTTATTCGGATAGCCCGACAGATGCTGTCGGGTTTTAAATTACTTTTTTTCTTCTCTGAAATCAGGAATTTCACTTCTTGGACAATCAGATATGGCGATATATAGTATTAGCTCCAAATCTTCTCCTTCCTTTGCCGCTTTGGTAATGGCAGCACATCTATGCATGCCCTCAATTATCACTACGCCTATCTCCGTATTCCATGCGATTATAGTAGTCGCTCCAGGGAAATTCTCTAAATACCTAGCTGCCGCCGGGTTCTCTTTCATCTCAGCAAAGGTTGGCAAATCACGGCCTTCATAGAAATTCTTGGACCAGCCATTGAATGGACCGCCATGAAAATTAGGCACGGATTTTAACGGATCAACAACTTTTACTAATCTCCACTCTTTATTTAAAGCCCTGATCGGTTCAACATATTGCTTCCTCCAATCTTCCCAAGATTCAAATCCCTTCTTCTTATAATATCCGACCCAGTGCTCTTCGTTGGCCTCATTTTCTCTCCATATCCCAAAAGCCTCTTTCCAGGAAAGAGGCTTGATGAATTCGAATTGGTTTTTATCCAATTCAATAGCCATATCTAAATATTTTAACTATTTTTCTCCGCGCTGTCTTCACTTTTAGCTTTATTCCTTATCAGTCTGAAAACAACATACCCTATAACAAGTAATATTATACCTCCTATCAATGCCTTCATGAGGCGTTCATTATGAATCACGCCATTAACATCGGCAACACCGCTAACAGTTGCCTGTAATAGGGACTTACCGCCTTCTTCTTTCTGCTCTTCTTCTGCGGGTTGGCCATCAGTCTCTTCATCTATAGGCCCTATCTGTCCTCCCTGGCCTACAATTGGTGTTGGCTCTGGTCGTACCTCCGCTTCTGGAGTCGGTGTTACTTCTGGAGATTCAACGGGCTCGGGGGTGGGAGTCGGGTTACCAAGAAATTGGAGTCCGACAACACCACCGCTACCGCCGCCGCTTTCTTCTGAATCCTCATCTAAGGATCCGAAGGTAGTAAAGTGGAAGGTATAGATCTTGGTATCAGTGCCGTTAGATATGTAACATTCGCCTGGAAACTCTGGGGCGACTGGGTTTGCATATGTACCAGCACACTCTGATGTTATCTGAACCCAATCATCACTTCCGCTTGGCCTATAGCCTACGGCTCCAGTCACTCCTTCAAGAACTACTGATACCGGCTGGTCGAAAAGCAATACTGCAGTAGGAGATCCTACTTCGATAACCTGGCTGCCTACTGAGAAGCCAGATGGAGCTGTCCCTGACTTTGTCCCTGTCTTTGGCGGAGTTATCTTGCCATCCCAGGTATCAGGAGCCAGAACGGTAGTATTGTCGGGAATTGAGACGCTAACATTCGGCAAGCTATTATTCTTCAAAACGACTGGCTGGTTGCTTACCCCCGATTTAAGGCTGACTGCTTTTTGTATAGTCACGGAGGCTGAACCTACATTCTTTGGGACAGAAAGATTCTGACCGGTCAAAGTTCCTTTTGTATAGTTATCCAAAGATATGCTGGCACCCTGAACTGTAATATTACCTCCTGATGAGCTGCTCACGCCACTAGTTAAATCAAGAGAGCTGTTATTGTCCAAAGTTACATCCGCAACACCGCTAGGAAGATCGGCCTGTCCCGAGACTGATGCGGTCAGATCCAAATCGCCTCCCGTGACATCTAGAGTATCTCCCACCACTGCGTTAGAAAGTATTGTTCTCGCTGGATTGATATACCATGGGTCAAAGCTAACTGAACCAAACATTTTTGACAAAATTTGAGCTGACGCAGTGAAACCCCACCAGTTATTAGTTGCATTTACCAATACGCCCGACGCTACATTATTCACTCCCCATCTGATGGCTCCCGTTTCAAAACGATTGTTACTCAATGAAACGGTCCCTCCGCTTGGATTATCCTCAACCTTGACTGCTGCTGAGTTGGTTGGAGTCGGGGTAGTAGTGAAATTACTAAGATGATTACCAGTCACTACTGCGCTAGGCGTATCTCCTTCTAGCCCAATACCATGAGCCCAGCCTCCGGTAAGACCGCTGATTGTATTGTTTAAAACCTGCGCTCCAGTTACAGAGCCCATGTTGCTCGGACTATTATGCCTTGCGTGTCCTAACAGAATACCGTAGGCGCCCTTAGCAGAACTGACGGTGGAAATATTGTTGCCACTGATAACTACCCCCGTAATATTAGAGTTGCCGGTGGAATCACCGATACCGATTGCTCCGTTTGAGGCATTGTTACCAGTATTTCCTACGGATGAGACTGCATTGTTTTGAATTTTAATATTGTCTGAATCTATTGCTCCATCCTGGTACCAAATGGCCCAAACATTCGCAGATGGAGCGCTGGTTCCTATATGTGAAACCACATTGTTTATTACCTCGACATTGTTTATACCATTGATTAGGATACCGAAATTATCGGCTGGATTATTAATACTGAATCCGTTTATTTTCGCCCCATTAGAATTTAAAGTGACGCGGCCAACTATTTCCGTATTGGCAGCTCCGGAGACTGACTGGATAATTACTCCCTTTCCGTCTGTTACCGAGTCAGTATATACACCAGAGCCAACTAGTATTTTATCGCCTGCTACTGCAGCATCTATGGCATCCTGTATGGAATCAAAGGTACTTTCTCCGTCATCACGCGTCCCGTTATTGTTAGCATCGATTAGAACATTAAAATCTCGCGGATTGCCATTCGGAGCATCTAGCCAAGGAGAAAAACTAATACTACCGCTAAGGATATCAGCAAATTTAGGGTTGCCCACGCCCCACCAATTATTTTTAGCAACCAATTCTCCTGCTTTATGATTGGCCAGAGAGAATGGGGCGTTATTCTCCAGTCGATTATTAGAGAACGAAACGCTAGCTACGTTTACTGTGTCCCTTATCAATATTCCAGCTGAGTTAATAAATTTACTCGTTTTAAGAATATTATCGTGTACATAGTTATCTAGAATTTGTATATCAGAAACAGCAAATGCAACATGGATAGCCCCATTCTCACTTGAGCTGTTATATACTTCGTTGCCCTGTACCAAAACCCCGCTTTGGTAAACGGATATGCCATCCTGCTCCGTATCGTGAATAATGTTATTCACTATCGAGCCCCCGGATTTATTAGCATCTGAACCGTTTTTATCCCCTAATTTAATACCATCGTTGCTCAACACATCGTAAACCAGATTCCCCTCAATATTTGTGTCCACTGTATCGTATGCATATATGGCTGCATCCGGAGAAGATATATTATGTACCTCGTTAAATCGTATCGTAGCACTAGTTGTATTGCAGCAAGAGTTAATACCATCACCCGCAGTAGCAAATACGTGGTTTTTCTCTACGATAGCGTTATTGGTTCTCCTTATCTGTATGCCTTCATCCGCAGATGAGTTGTGAATAATATTATTGCGAATAATCGGGTTCTGTTTAACTAGACCGCTATCTAGTGAATCCACAAGATCGCCAGTTCCATGTCTTATTTCAAATCCGTCTATTACTACGGCGTCAGCAGATATACGTAATATGTTTGCCAGAGTTCCTCTACCATCAAGAATAGTTTCTGCCGAAGAGCTGGCAACACGTAAGCTACCAAAGTTTGGTCTCGGATCTATCCCGGCTTGAGCTCCTTGGAGTGTCACAGACTTATCTAGGACAATCGTGCTAGATGGCGTGTATACACCAGCCAGAATATTTATAACATTACCAGCCGATGCACTTGCTAAAGCCCCAGAAATCGAATTAAAAGTTCCGCCTCCGACTATCTCAACATTATGACTTTTCTCGCTACCACCTGCCGCATCAAGCCATGGTGAAAATGTAACATTACTAGTTACCAGGCTGCCTGAAGCATCTGGGTTGACTACAGAGTTTTTTGGACCAGTAGCATCTCCCCAGAAGTTACCTAGTGCACTAATAGGATTGCCACCGTAATGGCCTACTCCTGTGCCGTTATTCACGAAGGAGCTGCCGGTAACAGATACGCCCACTCCGACAGTATCGGCTCCAAAACCCTCGTTATTATCAGCAAAAATGCTGCTAATAATAGAAACGTTGCTTATACCACTGGAACCTACACCAGCATTGTTATCATGGACGTTTAGCCCACTGAGGACATGGTTGCTACCCGTAAGAAAAATCCCGCTATTCCAACCATAAGTTTCTAAAAATGAGATGCTGACACTGGAGACACTGGGGCTAAACTCTAGTCCACGTTTACTAACGCCTGGACCATAGCCGGGCCCTACGAGCTTGATATTGCTGAAGGCATGGCCGCTAGTGCCGTTTTCAACCCAAATTGCCGGGTCGCCGTTTCCGTCATCTCCCCAGTCATAACCTCCATCTACGGTAAGATTGCTTATAGAAATTGAATTATTAGCTCGCGTTCGAATACCTCCAACTATAATCGTATTATCTACTCCAGCACCTATGATAGAAAGTCCACCTTGTAGCCCACTACTGAGCTGAACGGCCTCTTCGTATGTGCCAGCTAATATATTAATAGTGTCGCCAGCTGTAGCGGCAGTTACAGCTTCTGCAATCGTTTTAAAAGCTTCGGCTTCAGATAGTCCGTCGCCAGATGCTCCAACTGATCCATCAACGTACCAAGGGCCAGCGGCAGATGCGGTTCCTACAAAAATAAAACCGCCAATTAAAACGGCAGCCATGAATACCGAAACCAAGAAAGTTATACCAACCCTACCGACACCAAGTTGCTTACCCATGTCCTTAGAAACTTTGTAAGCCGTCGTCTATTAATATAACCAGTGATTATCTTAATATATCGCCAACTCCAAAAGATTATCGTTGGCTTTATTAAACACTAATTTAGACTTTTTGCAAGCCTTGATATCTAATTATGTCTTAACCAGGATGCTATTAATGAACTCTATTTTCCTTCGATAGTATTCCTGGGTACCAAGACCGTCACAAGATTCTTTTAGCTCTCTATACTCTTCTAAAGCCTTCGGATGACTTTTTAAATGCTCTTCGAATCTTAAACCATTTAACCAGCCGGAGCTTTCTTCATTAATTACAAAAAGATCAATACGCTTTTCATCTTCATAAGTTTTAAATCTGACTCTCTCTAATGGATAGCAACTTCTGGGCTCACCAAATAGCTCTGTCATCATAGCAACCAACTCGTCAAAATGGCTTGGCGGTACGGGGAGATATACATCAATCTCATCCTGGCCAGATATGCCTAAACTGCTGGCTCCATGGTGCTCAACACGTACCGACCCACCTAATTTCAACCTTATCTTCGACTCTAATCTCTCAAACCTCTCCTGGCTGGTCGGGTCGAAAGGTACAATTCTGATCTTTGAATCATTTGAAAGATGATTCACCCATTTTTCTTGTTCCTTGCTTAGCATTGTTTTACTTTTTCTTGCCTAGTTTGGTAATCTTCTTTGAAATTGCACCCTCAAATAAGCGAATGGCTTGTCTTCCCTCTTTTTTATAAATAGTCGGGATGCCCAGTAGTTCTCTGCATTTTGGGCAAACAAGTTTAGATTTGCCTATCTTTGCTCCAGCGATCCTATCAAGATAGATTCTTTTCAAAGTCCCAGGCCCATCTTTTTGGTAATAGAACAAGTGAGTCCCACATTTAGCACAGCTCAATCCTAAAAGTCGGGAGTGTCCTCCTCGTGCTTTGCGATATTTATCAGTTTTGAGTTTATCTAACATACAGGAGGTTAGGATATATTCTTTACTGCCTCCAATGCGGATGGTAGATCTTCTACTCCATCGCCCTCTGTAAAATGGCCCTTCTGTTTCTCAACGATTATCTCCGCACCAAGCTCAGTCTTGAATAGCTCCTGCTGATCCAGGGGTACATATGGGTCATTATCTGAAAAGATGGCTACCATTCCACCTACGTGCGTCTTTACCTTTTTAAAATCAATTGGAGTCTCCATCCATGGTTTAGCCATCTCTATTACCTCTTCTCCCTCTTCCTCTATTGTCTTCATATCCAGTTTCATCCAAGGAGCTATCAAAACCAGGCCGGCAATTTTAGAACCTTCGGATAGTGTTTCGATATATCTTAAAATACCCTGACAGCCTATACTGTGGCCTACCAAAATGGTATCAGGGCCGGGTTCAATTATTTCTTTCAATTTACCAACCCAGGCTTCAATTTTTGGGTTTTCGGCTTCTGGCATTTCCGGGACCGTAACTTCATAGCCAGCTTCTTCCAATTTAAGCTTGAGCCATTTATGCATTGGCTCCTCTGGACTGCCTTCCCATCCATGAATTATATATACTTTTTTCATATTAAATTCCCCTTCTTTTTCTTATCATACCCCGTACCTTATTAAACATCGAATTAGGATCTTTCCTTTGCTCCTCGGCCTTGGCCCAATCAAATTGTCCTCGGACATACATTCTTGTATCTCTGAACTTACCGGATAGATCTTCATTCTCCATTCCAATCTCTGAACCGTAATATATGACCGGCGAGCCGGGAACTTCAAAAAGCATACGCAAAGCATCTAAAGTCTTGTCATCATCTCCATTGAATACCGTGGCCAATCGCATCGATGTGCTTTTACCAGTCTTGAATATCCATTTGGATTCCGGGTCAAGAAACGACAGCATTTCTTCACGTTCAGCCGAATCCATTGTCGACAATGTAATCTCATCATGGGAACTCAAGAATGTGGCCCATTGGCAAGATTCGGGTATTTTGGAAGTTTTATCAATCGCCTTGTCTACCAAGGACGGATCGCGCCGAGCAAAAGACATGTACATTTGTTGCATGAGATAAAAGTTATATGCCATGTGGCACTCGTCTCCATCACCAAAATATTCAATGGCCTTTTCAATTGGCGCATGTACCTCCGCAAGCAAAGCAACATGAGGATAGTTCTCCTCTATATGCCTCCTAATCCGTTTTAATACGGTGTGGGTCTCAGGCAGATGACGGCAATTTGTCCCGTCACGCTTAATTAAGAAAGATGCTGCGTCCAGACGAAAGAGAGATACCCCAGCATCAACCCAAAAATCCATGATATTCAGAAACTCTCTTTCTACTTCCGGATTATCCCAATTCAAGTCTGCCTGCTCAGGATAAAAGGTCGAGAAGTAGTATTGGCCGGAAGTAGGATCGAGTATCCAGCTCTTGGGCTTGAGGTGCTCAAATGGGTTGTACGCCTCGGGATATTCCTCTCCTGTCTTGCTCCAAAGATAATATTCTCTCTTGGGGCTATCAGGCGAAGAACTGGCTTCTTTAAACCAAGGGTGCTGGGTAGAGGTATGATTAAAAACCAGGTCCATCATTACTCGAATACCATGTTTTGAAGCTTGGGAGATAAAAGATTTAGCATCTTCAATAGTCCCCAGCTCTGACTGAACGTTTGTATAGTCTGAAACATCGTATCCATCATCAACTCTAGGTGACGGGAAAAAAGGCAAGAGATGAATGCAATTAATACCAAGGTCCTCGAGATATCCCAGTTTTTCCGTGAGTCCTTTAAAGTCTCTGGCAAACTTATCGACATATGTCTCGTAGATGACTATATCTTTCCACCAATACTTGTCTTCCATATGTTAAATATTTTAACTCTATTTGGGCTCAAAGGTCTAATACCTTTATTCTTATGCCCACAACACCGAATTTTTTCTCATCTACACCCAGTAAAATTACCTCTATTAAAAAAGCCCCTACTGGGGGCTTTTTTAATACGTTGAGATTAGACTCTCTTTACGTTGACTGCTCTTGGTCCTTTTTCTGAAGATTCTGTATCGTAGGATACTTTGTCACCTTCATTGAGCTCATCTAGGCTCACTTCGACAAGAGAATCTTTGTGGAAAAACAGGTCCTTATCACCAGGGTTCTGGTCGTCAGGAGCAATGAATCCAAAGTCCTTGCCTTCAACTTTCTTCTTTATAGTTCCAGTGTTCATAGTTCTTTTTGTTATTATTTTATTTTGCAAACTTAGCTACCTAGGAAATTCGACTATTTTTCCGGAGAATAAGTATCTTGCTTAATTAGTATGTCAGTATTTTAGGAGTTTGTAAATGGGCACCGTTTTAAAGCGGATCTAAAAATCCCGGGTATTATTCTAGGAATGTCAGTGCTTTGCCTCTCTTGTCTCCTCTGCCGGTCCTTCCAATACGGTGTACGTAGTCGTCGTAAGTTGCGGGGATATCATAATTGATAACATGGCTTACGTCAGCGATATCAAGACCGCGAGCAGCAACGTCGGTCGCCACTAGGACTTGAATGCGGCTATCTTTGAATAACTTCAGAGCATACTGGCGCTTAGAGTGATTCTTGTTTCCGTGAATTGATTCAGACCTGACTCCTTTTTGGGCAAGCGTTTTTGAAAGTCTCTCGACTCCGTGTTTAGTTCGTCCAAAAATCAGAACCTTGCTGAAATCTTTGTTTTGAAGCAATCCGTGAAGGAGATCAAGCTTGTTGCTTCCCTTGCTTACCTTGACCACGTCCTGCTCGACATTCTTTGAGGTATCCCTAGTTTTAACTGATATCCTCACCGGTTCACGAGTAAATTCGCGAATCAATCTCTCAATCTCTGGAGATATGGTAGCTGAGAAAAATAGCGTCTGCCTGTCTGCTGGCATCCCGGCCATTACGAATCTCATGTCGTTGATGAATCCCATATCAAGCATCCTGTCTGCTTCGTCCAATACAATGCTCCTAAACTCGCTGAGTCGGATCATTTTACGATTAATAAGGTCCTTTAGTCTTCCTGGGGTACCAATAACAAAATTGTACTGACGGCGAAGGTCGGAGATCTGTTTTCCGATACTGGCACCTCCCACGCAACACACGGAAAATATTTTCATACCAGCAGTAAAACCCTTGAGTTCACTTTCAATCTGAATAGCAAGCTCACGAGTCGGCACTACTACCAATACGTTTTCTTTTCTGTTGAGAACCACCTTGTTAATTAGAGGAATAAGGAAGGCAGCTGTCTTACCTGTGCCAGTATTTGCGATACCTACCAAATCAGAACCGTTAAGAATGTACGGTATGGTTTTGTCTTGAATCGGTGTTGGCGATGTATACCCCTTGCCGACAATAGACTTCTTTACACTATCTTCAACCTTAAAATCCTGAAATGTATTATCAGGTTTGAATAGCTCTATCTCTTCGGCCGTAACTACTTTGTTGACGAACCTTGCGCTATCGATATATCCGCCCTTTGACAGACGTCTTTGAGGCCTGCCTCCGCCGGAACCGAAAGAGTTCCCGCTTCTAAACTTTGACCTGCTATACGGGGACTTTCTGAATCCCCTGCTTGTTGATCTATGCATAAGAAAATTAGGGCTAATGCCCTTAATAACTCCGGCCTTAATATATGCTTTGGCTATGGAATCTCGAGAGTTTTTAGATGAAGGTTAGATTCCTACTGAACGAAAAACGTGAGACTCTATGTTATTGATTAGAAGTATACACTAATATATATCCAAAGTCAAATACGGGTATAATAAAACAGCTTTTCAGCTGTTTTATACTAATTCAGGATTTGAAGAGAGCCAGTCCATGACCCTTTTTCTGTGCTTAGCCACTGACCAGAGGTCTTTCTGCCTAAAAAGTGATGGATGCGCTTCTCGGAATTTTTTCAATGATTCGGCAGATGCTTTCGGGAAATCTTTTGGGATGTGCTGGTTATAATCGACGAGAAAAACATCAAAGGGTATCTGGGACTGATTAAATTCTAACTCTTCGTTTTTTCTCTTCATGCTATGACCAATATACTATATTTCGGCCAAAAATGCAAATTTATGATTAATTTTGTATTAAAAAGGCACGCTCCCTAGCGTGCCGCCTTTTTACTGAAATGTCTTTCAAAGAATTCGCGAACTTGTCGGAATGCCTGTCCTCTATGACTCACCTCTTCACTTTCCTGGACCGACAATTCGACCAAAGACTTCTCGTATCCATCAGGGACAAATATTGGACCGTAGGGCATTCTGGGCTGACATGTACAACGCGGTTCGGTCAGAATATGGCCTCTAACTCTGCCGATAAAAAATAGATGATCTCCCTCGGGAGATATTACGGCGGCAACTGTCTTGAAGGTTGCCGTTCGTTTCTCCAAAGGTACTCCCTCCAGCTGTTTCAGGGTGTAACGCATGATCTCTTCCGTTGTGGTACTTTCACCTGCCCATCGGGCAGAATTGACTCCAGGACGGCCATCAAGGGCGTCGATCAAAATACCGGTATCATCAGCCATACTCCAAGACCCGGTCAGTTCCCAGGCGAAGAAAGCTTTTTTAAGTGCATTCTCTTCCAGTGTCTTACCGTTCTCTACTGCTTCGCCCTTGATACCTGCTTCTTCAAGAGTCAATAGATTTACGGGCAGATCCTGAAAGATAGGTCTGATCTGGTTGGCTTTGCTCTGATTTCGAGTTGATAGGATAACATTGGTTAAGGTCATAGGCCACCTCCATCTCTTGAATTAATCTGCAGACGTTTCTTATACTCCCAGTATGCTTTGCTGATTATGACATTATCAATCTCTGCTACTTTCCTGTAATTTTCACGGGCATTTAGACAAAATGCAATACTGCTTACAAGAAAAGCTATCCACCATAAACAAGGAGCGACTACAACGGATTCAATAGCTGCCCAAATATGTACTAATATCAATACCACTAGTGAGTTAGCACTAGCATTGAAGGCATGCCACCTTTTGTCAACTTGGTTCCTTATGTACTCCAGCTCTTGATCTTTAAGAACTAGCCAAGTGGCCAACTCTCTTTTTGTATCTTTATATTCATCTCCTTCCAAATATGGGAAGAGTTCGATGGACTTGCCAAATGACTCCTGTGAAAGTGTAATACGTTTTTTAAAAGAATCAATAAGTGTCGTCACAAAAGTTGACACCAAAAAACCTATGCCAAAAACGAATATCGGTGCAATGACGATAGGCCACCAGTAGTCATGCTCTTTAACAAACACTAGAAACCGACGTGGGTCTGCAAAAAAAACAAAAAGTGCACCAACGATTGGAGGTACAAAGAATCTAGCATTGACAAATTCTTTCATGCCTACTGCCTCCTTTTTTTTAAATCGCAAAACAACGTTTTCTGTAACACTAGCCAGCCTCAGAATAACACAATAATAAAAAATGTAAAATTTGACTACTATACTGAAGTCATCTAAATAAGGCCTGCCTAGATGTGTGCCAGAAAGAGTTAAGAAGGATATGGATGGACAACCTAACCAGGTAGCACCTACATCAAAACATGGAAACTTGCCAATATGGTAAGTACTGGACACCTCGGACTAGGATTTTTTAAAAGCTAGGCCCCACCTGGGTTTTCGAGATGTATTTTTGAGGGTCATTTCGCCCCTCCTTGGACGGGTACATTATTTTAAATCTTTTAAACTTATAGACTTAGCAACACTGCCGTGAAAAACTTTCCTTCTATGATAAACGGCCATACCAACAAACAAAACAGCTACTACGGTAAATACACCGGCACTCCAAACCAAAGCGTTAGTTTTTGCGGTAGTGAAATATGCTGTCCAAAAACCAATGGCAATCGGCAACAGTATAGCAACAAGCCATTGAAAAAGCTCGTAATGTCTTAGCTCGTTAGCTTGCACTAACTCTAGTTTTATCTCGTCAGGAAAGCTAACTGAAATTTTTGTTTCCCCTTGTTTTTGAGATTCGAAATTGTTTTTTGTCATAATGGCCATATACTACTCCCACAAAATATAAAATTCAACCCCAACAAAATTTCGATTTAGACCAAAACCAAAACCGCAACGGGAGCGGTTTTGAAAACTTAAATCATTTAGCCTGTTTGTTAAACTTGGGCTGTTCCTTTTTAATAATTTGTTTCTCGATATTCCCGGCTCGGTCTTTGTTTTTTACTTGCACATACTGGAACCTTGTCCCACCTGGTATCTTTTCACCCTTCACCATTCGATGTTCAAGTAGTCTATCTTGCCCTCTCCCCCGACCAGCGATTCCCGTATAAAGATTTACTCCGCTCGAGTTTTTTATTTTATAAACGACAGCCTTAGCTTGCGGAACTTTTCCAATATTTTCCAGTGTAAATTTTTGTGTTCTAGAAAATTTTGGCATCTTCTCCTCCTTTCTTAAAAAATCTCTTCATAACAATATACTCCTGAAAGAAACCCGAAAATAAAAGTTAAGTAACTGTGGATAACATTCGGGTTTCTTTCGGGTATAATATTAATATGTCACTAACACCCAGACAAAAACAAATATACGACTTCATAAAAACATACTCAGATAAAAAGAAGCTCTCTCCTACTCACAAAGAAATTGCCAGAAAGCTTAAACTTGCTGTATCCACCGTTCATGAGCATCTTTCTGCCCTAGAAAACAAGGGCTACGCAAAAAAAGAATCTGGTCGTGCTAGAACAATAAAATTAACTACCCCGAATAAGAACTCTCTAATTAAAATACCACTCCTTGGTACTATAGCCGCTGGCCAGCCCATACATATATTTGAAGAAGGGAGAGAAACAATTGCAGTATCACAAAGCAAAGTCCCTAGTTCTTCAAAAGTCTATGCCCTCCGAGTGGTTGGAAGCAGTATGGTTGATGAGAATATAAATGATGGCGACATAGTTTTAGTACAACAACAAGAAACTGCTAAAAACGGGCAAAAGGTAGTGGCCTTAATAGACAATCACGAAGCAACATTAAAAAAATTCTATAAAGAGCGGGGTCAAATTCGTTTACAACCAGCGAACAAGAGCATGGAACCAATCATAGTCAGGAATGGTAAAGATATTTCTATACAGGGAGTAATACTTGATGTAATAAGAGAGGCGGGCTTTACCCAACCTGAGAAACGGTCCTCCTCAAATCAATCAAAAATAAATAGGGTATATTATGAAAAGCCCGGTTTCAAACTTCATAATGCAAGTTGTTTGGACGTATTAGCTCAACTTCCGGAAAATTCAGTTGACATGATCTTTGCTGACCCACCCTACAACCTATCTAACGGTGGTATAACCGTACATGCGGGGCGAATGGTTAGCGTTAACAAAGGAGCCTGGGATAAAAGTAAGGGCTTTAATGACGACTACGATTTTCATTACAAGTGGCTAGAAGCATGTAAAAGAGTCTTAAAACCACATGGCACTCTTTGGGTCAGTGGCACCTACCATTCTATTTACCAGTGCGGTCATGCTCTGCAATCACTTGGATATCACATATTAAATGATGTTGCTTGGTTTAAACCAAATGCTTCACCAAATTTAAGTTGCCGCTACTTTACGGCAAGTCATGAAACTTTAATCTGGGCCAGAAAAGAGAAAAAAGCTAAACATACTTTTAACTATGAGTTAATGAAAAATGGCAACTGGCCAGAAGATAAGTTAAAGAAACCGGGGCTACAAATGCGCTCTGTCTGGGCAATGGGGACGCCCAAACCAATTGAAAAAAGATTCGGTAAACATCCTACCCAGAAGCCAGAGGATCTATTAAAAAGAATTGTACTCGCAAGCACGAACAAAGGCGACCTAGTTATAGATCCATTTACTGGAAGCTCAACGACTGGCATTGCGACATACCTTTATGGTAGAAAGTTTATAGGCATTGATACCGATAAAAAGTATCTAGAACTATCAATTAAGAGATTCGAAAGCCTGGATCGCAATTTAAAGAATAAACTCAATAAAAAAGTATGAAAATTGTAACACGGGCAACTGCTATCAAAAATTTAAAGAAATATATTGGCATGGACCTCGCTGAATTGGCACCACAGTTCAAGATATCTCCATTCAAAGATGGTAAGCAAAACAAGGGCTGGAAAGGCCTTGTTTTGGAGCGCCTAGCAGGTCTGCAAACGAATGTATCAAAAGCACCAAATGGACTCACATATGAGTTAAAATCAGTCGCCTTTCATTACAAAAACAAGGAATTAATTCCTAAAGAGACGATGGCCATAACAATGATAAACCCTAAAGAACTAAAATCCCAATCATTTTTCAAGAGTCATGTCTGGGAAAAGCTTAAAACAATAGTCTTTTGCGCCGTTGAATGGAATGGACAAAATGCCAAGAATGCTAAACTTTTAAGTGTTGCTAGTTTAGACTTCGCCGAAGATGACGATTTGATAAAAGAGATAGAGAAAGACTACGAGCTTATACGCAATAAACTACTTACGCAAGGCTTTGAAGCTTTGACTGGTAAAGACGGCAAATGGATACAAGCACGAACGAAAGGCACTGGCGGTATAAACCCTCTAACTGGACAACGTCGACCAATTACTCGCGCCTTCTATGCTCGCACAGAATTAGTAAAAAAGATTTTTGAGATTGCTAGTTAAGGCTATCTGAAACCAGACATTGCTGCCTGTAGTGCCTCTTGTCATCAATATAATCTCTTATCTTAGAGTAATTAACAGATCTCTAGAAAAAATTGTTCGTCGGTCAATCCTAATAAGGTACCCTAGCTATCTGGATTTTATCACAAACGATGGGCCTCGAGCAGTCCAAACTAAATCCACTCAAAAAAGTGGCGTCTTAATTGTTTTCTATGCTCATTGCTAATTCGAGAACCAGTGGGATGAAGCATCGCAAAAATTTTTATATTACCGGCCATAGCAACTATTGCCACCTTTCTTTTGCCAACCGATTTATTTTTTAAATATATATTTTTTTCGTTTGCTGTCTTTAGAAAAGTTTTTATATGAGCATAAGTACCTAGCCCTAATACAAGAATGTGTTTGGGTTTTAATTTATTAATTATTCCGCTCGTCTTCGAAAAACAAAACTCTTCAACTTCTTTCCTATGCTTCCATCTTCGCCAACTTCTAGCGTTAGGGGCTCGGAAGAATATAAGAGGGCAAATGACACTTTTTTCTAAAAGTTTTGGACGGTGTTCAAAGAATTCTCTCATCCTATTGGCCATTCGGTAATTTGTGATAAGGAACTCATTCAATGTTACCTTGAAATCTCCGTTTGCAAACCTATCTGCATCTTCATTTTGGAAATGAACGTGGTTACCGCCTGGCTGGTATCCGATGATCATAAGTTCTGGATTCTTGATAACTTTAGAATAAAAAAGTTTAATCCCCTCTCTTCGGGGATATTTACTTTTCCAAATCTCATAAACTTCGCGAGTTAAATTTTCTGCCCAATTTTGAATATTCACATTTTCGACGCCGTTTTATTATGGGGAGTTTGAATACCCGAATGACAAATTCTTAACATTGTCTTAATAAATTTATTCCAACATATCACATTGGCCATTTTCACTTATAACCCAAAGGCTTCTAAAACAATTCTCAATTTTCATATCCTTAAGCCGCTTACTCATTTGCTCTAAGTTTGAACTTTCATAAGGTAAATATCTAAAAATTACGAGAAGCACAATATCTTTTTTAGGAATTAATTTTGCCGTTTTTTGTTCAATGCACTTTCTGCCAACTGCTGCCTCGAGTCTTATATCATCCGGCTCTATAGCCCCACTGGACATCGAGTCCATTTGATCTTTTTCGAAAAATTTACGAAACTCCTTTAATTTTTCGGGGTCGTGAGTTGGGGATGCTTCTATAATTTGTACTTCTAATTCTTCTTCGGACTCATCTATGGCTTTAAAATCCCATGGTGAATTGTTTTTTTCATCCCATTCAGCAAATTTAAAATTTTTTGAGTTTATCTCATTAAAAGATTTCAAAAAAGATTCCACAATAGAATTTGCCAAGTCTGGATCTTGCTTAAAAATTTCTGACATAATTATGGATTATACCACCAATTTTTACTGCTAGCTTCGTACACCCATTCCATAGGAAGTAGCAAATGATGACGTCCATATTCATCAACTACTTCGGCGTTAAGTATGGCTGATATACGATTCTGATTATTAACAATCCTATCAGGAATTTGAAAATGTCCTTGGGTTTTAAATCCAGGGTTCATCTTCCAGGATTGACGCTTCGCATAGTGACCTCCGGGATTATAAACTTTCTTTCCTTTTTGAAAGATGTCGACCGAAGTTAAAACATGAACAGGAAGACTTCTTTCCATGTGTGATATCTGAAAACCAACATCTGGAAATTTGCGCAACTGTTCATTCAATAAAATCTGGGTGATTCGAAAGTCTATTATTGGAACAAGGTGTCTGGTAAATCCCTCGTAAACCTGCTCTCTTCTAGCTTTTAATTCTTTTGGTTTATATTTGTTACCGCGTGGGTGTTCAGTATTATAATGACCAACCTTTGCATGACAATCATAACAAAGAGGCACAGCGTTATCGATATCATTAATTTTTTCTCCATTTATCTTCTGATCAATATGCGCAAGCTCAATATCTGGACCACAGTTCTTTTTACATAAACAACAATGGCGATCACACCACAAAAAACATTTTATTTTCACATCCTCTTTAAATTTTGGACTTACTGTTCTTTGCATAAAACTAAAACTCCGAAAATCAACCCTCCTCGGTCGCTCGTGACCGCTCTAATTGGCTGTGGGCTTTGGACCAAGTTAGAACCCATCTTCAGGATTTGTCAATTGGGTCTGTCTCCCCTTTTGATGTGGTGAATCACTGGTAGCTGACTCTCCTCTTAATTCCTTGCCATATACTGCATCTACCATATTGACCAGGTTGTTAGCCCTGATCCTGGCATCCTCGAAACTTATCTCAAAACCGTAGTGGTCTTTGAATAATTTTTGGAATTCGAAGATAGCTTGGTTTGGGAGGGTTATGCAGTTGGTGTCATCGCATATCTCGCCCGGTGGACGAGGTCTGAAGCTTGATCTTTTGGACATGGTGGGAGAGTAGCAGAGGGTGGGGCTGGGAGGATAGGTACAGAAGGGATGCTGTTTGTGTCAACCTAATGGCTTAGTTGACAGTGATCTCAACTCTCTTCTTAGATTTGATACCCCAGGCCGTACCATTGGAAGTGCCGAAACCTTCTGCCTGATACTGTTTACCCCGGTGATCCTGGAAATCGACGACAATGTGAAACATGTTCAGTTCTTGGACATTGCTAGGAATCGGTACCGTATACCAACTATCCGGATTGTTTGGGATCGCTGAACTACCGACGTCTGTCTTTTGACCATTCAGTGTGTAGCCATTCAGATATATTGGGTAGGCGCTGGCATTTTTGATTAAGACATTCCACCCAATGGTTTTCTCAGTACCATCGGGCTGTTTGTCGAAAACGCGTTGAGGCATAAGGAACACTTCAGCAAAATCACCGATGAGTACTGCTTGCTCATTGATGTCATTTTGGCGAGCACCAATTTGCCAAACCAATACCGCAGTCACTATGGCAACGACGAAAGTACCTCCCAGAAATATTGTTTGAAGTATATGTGCTGCACCCACATTATTCATGTTTATTGCATGAAGTATATCGTGGGCGTGAGAAGAGTCAAGAAAGCCCGGAGGTTCTAACGCCCAGGCCCCGTACTGTCAAAAAGTCAAGGAAATAAGGCTGTAGCTGCCGGGCTTGGATTCGAACCAAGATACTCGCCTTCAAAGGGCGATGTCCTACCATTAGACGACCCGGCAATTGTTTGAACAATACAACAAAAAAGGCGTTTTATCAACGCTTTTTCTTTCTCTTTAGTCTAATAGATTCAATCCAGTCTCTGGGTCATATTTTCTTTCCAGCCTCTCATTCAACTTATGTATAAAAACCTCGACTGTAAGGTTGGCTATTATCTTTTGTATATGCCCTCCCCTAGTCAAATAATCTTGTCCACCGACTACACCATGTAGATGAAGAATCGGTTTCCCATCCATAACAGCGAGCGTCCCGCTAGCTTCAAGCAATTCCAGGGGCTCTGAAAAGGTTTCACTCAAATATTCTTTCTTTTCATGGTCGTAAAATGCCAGCTCGATCTCTTTGGTTGAACCAATGGCAGATAGCCATGCAGCTTCAATCTTGTTCTTCTCCGCAAATTCCAAAATACCGGCAGTGACATCATCCCCCATATCAAACCTCAAGACCTCATGCCATGTATTGGATAGTATGTGTTTCATGTAATTAAATATATATCAAAAGAGGATTTAAACCAAAAAGGCCTTATTCGGCCTTTTTGTCTGAGTGATCTTCTTTTGATTCATGACTGTCTTCTTCTTTCTTGTCATGCCTGGACAAGATCCAGATACCGACAAGTATCAAAGCGACCGGCACAAGGATGCCGGCGCTTTCTCTGTAGTGGTGCATATTGACGTAAAATCCCGGAGCAATACGGTCCAGCAAGATAAGTCCGCCGAATATTACAAAGACGATGCCGAAGAATTTTGCCGCTCTGCCTTTCTTCTTCAAATGCTCGATCTCGGCCACTTCATCCTTATCTTTGGGGATTATTAACCAGGCGATAAAATATATCAGGACCATCGGGCCGATACCGCTGAAAACGGCAAGTATAATGATGGCCAGCCTTACCATCGTAGAATCTACTCCGAAATATTCCGCTATTCCTCCTGCCAGACCGCCTAGAACACGATCAGACGTAGAACGTTTTAATTTTTTCTTCATATATATAAAAGTATGCCATTGATTAAATATTTTGCAAACACTACAATAAAAATATGAAAGGATACGTAGACAACATCGAGAGACTCACTCTGGAGAATAATAACTTCAGAAAAGTGCTCTACACGGCCAAACATAGCCAATTGGTGGTTATGAGCCTAAAGCCAGGTGAAGACATCGGCGAAGAGGTGCATGACCTGGACCAATTCCTCCGAATTGACGCCGGCAATGGCAAGGCAATATTGGACGGCGTCGAGCACGAGATCGAAGACGGCTACGCCGTGATCGTACCCGCTGGCACAAAGCACAATATATTAAACACCTCGACAGATAAAGAGATGAAAATATATACCATCTACTCCCCGCCCAATCATAGGGATGGCATCATTCACGAGACAAGAGAACAGGCCATGGCCGACGAGGAGCATTACGACGGTAAAACTACAGAGTAAATATATGAAAGCTCAGGAATTAAAAGAAAAACTACAGAAAGGAGAAGACGTCAGAATATTCGATGTCAGAGAAAAAGAAGAATACGACTCTCAGGAAGACAAGATGGAAGGAG
>JBBEDS010000003.1:30307-46145 GCA_040881175.1 Minisyncoccota bacterium
GCCTGGAAGGGATTGAGTAATTAAAACAGCGGGTGCCTACCCGCTGTTTTAATTACTCTCGTTAACCTCCGCACTGTTAGCTAGGTCTTCATACGGATTCTCCAACTCCTGCCTGTGGGAATAGTAGCGGTAAAGTATCCAACCAATTGGCATAGGGAACCAGAAAGTAAATGCCCTCAATAGCATAGTCATGGCAAATGCCGGATTGGCCGGCACGCCGAAGGAGATAAAGATAAGGGTCATACTTCCTTCAAATACGCCCAAACCTCCCGGGACAAAGGCAATCATGGATAGAAACTTAACCAAAGTGAAAACAACAAAAGCTAGAGTAAAACTGATCGGATGACCGATAGCAAAAGAGATGAAGTAGAGTGTCAGTATATGACTAAGCAATATCATATTCTGCCAGAAATACGCCATCCAGAATGGCTTCTTTCTCCTATCTAGCGTCTCCTTAATACTCAGTGACTTATTAAACTGGTCTATTATCATCTGGACGTGCTTGCTGTGATCTGCCCCATTGCCTCCATTTTTTTTCTTCCTGTTCTCAAAATAGCTGTGAATCTTATCTACAGCCCATTTGGCGAACCTACTCCTTTTTCTTCTCTGCAAAACTAAGAAAATTCCGACAGCAATAATCGCGAAGAATATGAAAAGATAAATTGCGAACCTAATCTCGGGAACAGTGCCTAGCACGTCTTTTTGAAGTATCAAAACAGATGAGGCTACGAAGAAGGTACCGAACGCCATCCAAAGAGTCATGACCTCAAGCAATGCCCTGCCGATGCCTTCGGCCACAGTCAAACCGTATCTTTTCAGGTACTGAACGAAAAAAACCTGCCCCGCCAGACCGGCAGACGGCAGGGCCTGATTAAGGAACTGCACCACAAATGACATCGGATAAAGACTAATTCCGCTCACATTCAAATCTTTGATCTTCAGTACATCTCTATAATTTAAAGCTTGGAAGTAGTTTTGGAGAGCCTGAAGTACTATGATCGCCACGAGCCACATATAGTTGGCTCGAGCAAATACTTCAGTGATAAATTCGATCTCAGAATATTTGAGATAAACAATAATCAGAACCGCCAGAGTAATGAAGTAGAATAAAAAGCGGCTGAGATGAAACCTTGGTTTGGCTAACGGCTTAAATTCTCCGTTGCCGTTTGAACTATTTGGGATTGTAGAATCGTCAGACAATTTTCTTTACTTCGTTAGCTCCAGAATCGCCAACTCTATCGGCAACTGCGGAACGGGCGAGAATTTCAATTCATTCCCCGCCTTTACGAAAAGATTAATGGCTTTGATCAGAAATTCCGCTTCATTTAGGTCGAAACCGGATACAGCCACTGTCGCCTGCCCTTCAGGCAGCGATTGCGGTTGACTGATCGCATTCATTAAAGAAACTCTAAGATATTTTACGAATTGTTTTAGGAAATTATCCAGATCAACTCCTGATTCATACAGGTCTGATACCTTTGCGATGGCCTCTTTCGTCTTTTTATGCTGCACCAGCTTCAAAAAATCATCATGTACCTGTAGCGGTACGATGCCTAATACCTCTGCCGCATCTTCTGCCGTAATCTTATCCCCCGTATACGCTATCAGCTTGCTGAATGCTGATTCGGCATCACGCAAAGATCCGGAGGAGGCTGATGCCAAAGATACCAGGGCCGGTTCCTCAACCGTGACTTTCTCAGATTTAGCTATTCTCTTCAGCTTCTCTACTATTTTCTGATCAGTTATCTTTTTAAAATCAAATCTCTGAACGCGGGAGAGTATAGTCTCAAGTACCTTATGCGGTTCGGTGGTAGCAAGTATGAAAATTACATGTGCCGGAGGCTCTTCCAGAATCTTTAAGAGCGCGTTGAAGGCCGGCGGCGTAAGCATATGAACCTCATCGATTATAAAAACCTTGTATTTGCTTGAGGTGGCCGCCACTATAGCGGAATCCTTTAGATTCCTGATCTCATCAATGCCTCTGTTTGAGGCGGCATCTATCTCTATCAGATCGAGAGAGCGGTTGCCGTGAATCTCCAGACAGGAAGAACAGGCATGGCAGGGTTCGGCATTCTTCTTCTCATCTCTTTGAGTACAATTGAGAGCTTTGGCCAGGAGACGGGCCATCGTGGTCTTGCCGGTACCTCTGGGACCGCAAAACAGATAGGCGTGGCCGATACGGCCCGATAAAAGCGCACCTTGCAGAGTGCGGACTATATGCTCCTGTCCCTCGACTTCTTCAAAAATCGTGGGCCGGTACTTGCGATATAAGGCCTGCATAAGTTTTTATTCTACCCCTCGATCTGGGTATTTTCAACAGCAGCCTCTTTTTTAAAGACAATCAAACGGTAACCGACGAAATTCCAGACCAGACCGAATATTGCTCCGAACACGGCAGCAATATTATTCCATGACAACTGGCTGAAGCCGAATTTAGGATCGATACCGAATACTACCAGAGAAGTGACACCGACATTAACCAGTAGTCCGATGACGGTAACAATTAGGAAGGAAAGGAATTCTTTGGCTCTGGAACCAGTGCCGGAAGCTTCAAATACCCAATATTTATTCCAGTAGTAGCTGTTAATTACAGCGGCAACGAAAGAGATTCCCTTGAAAGTAGACACGGCTACACCCTCCTCAATATTGGTCCAAAACATTAAGAAGTTAAAAACTCCGAAATCAATTCCGGCGTTCATGAATCCGACTATAGTAAAGCGGGCAAAAGAGGTGAAAATATGCCAGCGTACTGAGAGCCATTTGCCCAAGTACAGTCCGAAAACAAATCCGATCGGGGTAAGAACCACAAGTCCCCATACTCCTGCACCGATATGCAAGAAATCAAGAGTGCCTAATCTCAAAAAAACGGCAGCCCAGATAGCACCTGTGATGATTCCGGCTATTATAGCTAAAGCAACATCTCTTTTACGCATATATTTTTAGTTATTTTCTCCCGCCTTTAATTTCTGCTTCGACTTCCGCTCTCGGCCTGCCGAATTTGTTTCTGGATGTCTCTTTCAAGAATGAGACCATCTGCGGTGAGCCGTCCTGCTCTTTGATCGTCCTGATATTGAACGGCCTTGAGGTCTGATTATTTATTAATAGTTTAGCATGGGCATTAAAATTGTCTATGTTCATCAAATCTTGGGCGCTAAAAGACGGCTCAAACTGATTCTTTAGAAATTCGGCATCATCTGCGCCGACACGAAATGCTATCATTGAGCCGACATTACCAAATACCGCATCGCGGATGTCGTCCTTTAGCTGTCTAATGAACTGGTGAGCAACTACCAGATCAAGACGATACTTTCTAGCCTCGGATAAAATAGTAGAGATACTTTCGGTAGTGAAATTCTGGAACTCATCCATATATAGGTAGAAATCCTTACGCTGATCTTCAGGCATATCCACTCTGGCCAATGAGGCCATCAAAAGCTTGCTGACTATTATCATACCCAAAAGATTGGCATTGATATCCCCGATCTTACCTTTAGACAAATTCACGACCAGAATCTTCTGGTTATCTATAACGTCCCGGAAATTAAAGGAGCTGGTCTTCTGGTTGATTATCGGCCTCAGAAATTCATTCGATACGAAAGTATCAACCTTAGAAGAAATATATGGAGCCATATTGGCCAAACTGGCTTCTCCGCCCGCTTTCTCCGCTTCTAGTTCCCAGAATTCTTTAACCAACGGGTTGGTCTCATGGCTTAGTTTCTTCAGCCTGTAGATATCATCAACTAAAATCCGGCTAATATCGGCCAGAACAGGAATCTCTCCTTCGTAATCATCCAGCAATAGCAGGAGTGCATTCTTGAAATATCTCTCGAACATAGGACCACCGGTCTCTTTCAGGTTGTATAGCCTGTCAATTATTGAAAGCAGTTCATTTATGACAAAGGTCTTTTGTTCCGGATGGCCGGGATCTATCTCAAGTACATTCAAACCCAATGGATAATCAACATCAGCCGGATTGAAATAGATAACATCATCGGCCCTGCTTTCAGGCACGATAGACAAAGTATACTCGGCGAATTCGCCGTGCGGATCCATGATGCAGACTCCCTTTCCACTCTCAATATCCTGCCTGATCATTTCTTTCATCAAGGACGTCTTTCCGGTTCCAGTCTGACCTATGACATATAGGTGTCGGCGCCTGTCATTCTCTGCCATTCGAACCATTGTTTCCTGCCCTCGAAATACATTCTTGCCGATAATAATTCCCTCTTGAGGCAATCCGGGAGGTGGTTCAGAAGATTTAGCCTTCAGGAATGCCACACGGGGTGCATTAGCGGTAGAGATCGGGAAATGATACAAGCTGACAACCTCTTCGGTAGACATGGTCATGGCCTGGTTATTATCAAAGAGGCGGAATGAATAGTTGTAGATCAATTTGTCCAACGCTTTTCCGCCAACTTTACTTGGTGATAGCCCATTCAGATCGGGAGAAGAGAATTGAACGAAAGAACCCATAAAATCTCCCAGCATCTGATCAGCTCGGGCGGCTGAGGGAGCTGAGGTAATTAGGCGCAGATTAACATCAAAATTCTGCCTGCCCGTCTTGTCTGTGATTGCTTTAATTACATCGCTCTCTGCAGGAGTCACAGACCTTGGCTGTTCTTCTTTTTTTTCTCCTTCTTTTGATTTTGATCTAGCCTTGCTTAGCGCATCTTTAAATGAGAGCCCGGATTGCATGTGGTGAGCTACTTTTGTCGCCAAAGATTTCTGGCCCTCGGCATGAGCCGGGCGGATCAGCATTTGGAGTACTGCCCCCTCGCCTTCTCCTTGGAGTTTGGACATAGAAGTCAGGATTCCGCCCATAGGATCCGATTCGAGTCTCTGGTATGTCTTAAAAGGCAAAATCGGGTGCTTCTCATACCTCATATATGCTCCGGCGCTTGCACCCTGCGGATTAAAGATATTGTAATCTTTTATTTTAGATACCTCGGCGGTGGGATAGTAACTGTAGATCTGCTTCTCAATTATGTCCTCGCTTGTTTTTGGTACGGAGATATAGAAATGTGTTTCTTCTCCGATATGGTGGACAGCAATCTCAAGTGAAATATATGGTTCGCCATATATTAATTTATTCCAGCCCTTCGTATGCAGATTAGAAAAACCGGATAGCATCTGCTCAGACACGCCTATCAATTCTCTATCTGACTTTTGCTTATCGCCGGCCTCACGCGGTACGCGAATTGAAAAAAGCGACATGTTCAGCGCTCTCTCTACCTGGCCTTTGGTGCGCAGGCCTCCCAAAGTCACCAAGGCAGCAATAAAAATGATGGCTAGGACTGCTAACAGGACTATTAGAATAATTGGGCTCATTATTTAGAGTGGCCTGAGCTTGCCCCTTTCAACGAGCTGATCGTACAGCTCATCCACTAGGGCATCATGAAAAGCGTCAATCAAGGCAGGGTTATTAGTAGATTTCGCCTCTTTGATCGCATCTTCGATTGTTTTATTAAAAGCTGTGTTTACGAGCTCCTGAACCTTATCTTTCAGTTCTGGAGATAGATATGACGGGGTATCTACTACCGGAGGCGGAGTCGGTACCGGCTGCTGGGGAGCAGGCGAGACCGGAGCTGGAATCACAGGAGAAATTTTTTCTCCGACAACCTCTTTTAGAGTTTCTTTCTCGTGAGGCACTTCAGAAATCTCGCCAGATTCCTTCTGGCGATCAAGTTCAGCACGCTTAGATGCTAAATTCTGCTCTATCTGAGCTATCTCTTGTTCAATATTCAACGGCATGATTTTTACACGTCGATAGTACCTCTCATGGTTATAGCAAAATGGTATCTTCCATCACTCTAATTATATACCAAATCAAATAAAAGAAAAATGTAAAATTCCACATCTAAAAGCGAAAAGCCACCGAATGTTCGGTGGCTTGCCCGTCTAGATCAGACGGGATTGGGTCAATGATGGGTCAGACCGCAATGGTCTGATCTTCCCGGGTCCGCAGGGACTCGAGAAGATCAGACACAGAACGCAAGGCTTTGCCCCCAGCGGCAAAGGCTTTGCGCTCTTCTTTGTGGCCTGCACAGAAGCCTGAGAAGCCTGGCAGAGTTCGCTGTTCCAAGTTAAACGCCTGACTGATAAGGAGTCGTCTCGCGGGAAAGGCGTTGCCCAACCCGAGAAAAGACTTCCATGACCAGACGCAGACAGTAACTTGGCCGAGAGCCTCCAAGACATGCTCCAATGACGGGCCGTAGAAGGCATGGTTGCTCAACTCCGTCTCGCCATATTGAACATGGCAAGAGCCGACGCACAGCTCATGAAGAAAGCTGTAGTTATCAAGGTTATCGATCGGACTCGGGACGAAGACTTCGTCTACACCATTGTAGACATAGTCTTCCTCATCCCAATCCGAGAAACCTATGGCCAGGTCCAGAGATGAACCGATTTCGTTACCAGCGCTGTCCAAAGCGCTATGCACGCGAAATGGGAACACTCGGCCCTCGGCGCCTTCTGCGCGACTGAACTTGATAAGAACACTCCTTGCCTCTTCCTCTCCGTTACCGACGAAGACTTTGAGGCCCCGAGCATAGTCACCAAGCTCAAGCGGTAGCATTTTCATCTGTTTTCTCCTTTTCCCCTATAATATGTGACGTTAAATAGCTAGGGAATAATATATACCAATTATATAAATGTGTCAATAGAAAAGAAAAAGCCACCGATCGCTCGGTGGCTTGCCTGTCTTTTGCCCGACAGACTTGGGGTTGCGGTCAAGAGTCATCTTCGGAAGGATCGTAATCATCGTGATCACAGAACCAGCCATCGACGTTCTCTGCGTTCTCGCGCAGTTCCTTGGCCCTTTGAGTAAGCCGGACAGCTCTTGCGTAGTCTTTTCGACCCGCAGCCACTGTCGCTTCCTCATCGAGGAACCAAGGCGTTTCTGGCTTGTTATGTATCCAGGAGCGTCCCTCATGGATTTTCCGAAGCTCTTGGAGAACTTCAGTAGGAGAGTTCAGCCGCGAAACTATGAATTCGAGCCTGGGGAAAAAATCCTCCAGATCCGACTTCACAGTCTTGGCCTCATCCTCGGTAACGTACGGGCCGATCATATACTTTGCAGCATGATGACCGTCGTCGTTGTTATAGAAATGGTACTGGACAACAAACATGGTGAGAACCTCCTAGGAAAGATGTGAATGGGATGTCAGACTATATCGATTACTCGATGTCGTCTGAACTTTGCCTCGGTGATGACTGAGATGAGCTGCCTACCTAACTTTGCAGCGGTTTGGCAGCTTACTCGCATCAATCGTGGCAATTCCACATTCGCATATCTCCGGGTTCTCAAGCCGGAAGACTTCGTCGGGTGGGTTAAATAACTATTCTAACAATACTATATATTGAATAAAATGTCAACAATTGTGGAGAATTGAATTTTTAAAAAATCATTTCACTGGTATAATTAAAGCAATGAAAAACCGCTGGGTTATTGTGCTCATCATAATAGTAGTCGCGTCTGTTTTCCGTTTGTGGAATTTAGACACGACTCCCCCGGGTCTTTATCCGGATGAGGCCATGAATGGCAACAATGCGATACAGACTCTTGAAACCGGGGAATACAAAGTATTCTATCCGGAGAACAACGGACGTGAAGGATTATTCGTCTGGTTACAGGCCGCATCTTTAAAGACGTTTGGGTATAACACGTGGTCATTGAGATTAGTGTCGGCTATCGCCGGCATTCTGACAGTACTCGGATTATATTTTTTAACAAAGCAGCTTTTTAACTGGCAGATAGCAGCCCTATCCAGTTATCTCTTAGCGATCTCCTTCTGGCATGTACTTTTCTCGCGTATTGGATTTAGAGCAATTCTAGCTCCCCTGCTTTTAGTCTGGGGTTTGTATTTTTTCTGGAGAGGAAAGACATCAGGAAGATTATGGACCTTCGCTGTCAGCGGAATCTTCTGGGGTCTCGGCTTTTATACATACATCGCATTCCGCGCCATACCTCTGGCGTTAATATTAATGCTCTTAGCCTATTGGTACGCGATCCGAAAAGACTTCAACCATGGGAAATATGAACATTCGAGAAACCAAATAGCCAGAGGGTTCGCCATGTTTCTGGTTGTTACTATCCTAGTAGCTTTGCCTATCGGAATATTCTATTACCAGCACCCGGCAGACTTTTTCGGCCGCACAGGACAGATATCCATCGCCTCATCAGATAATCCTGTGGGGACGCTAATAAAGAATGCCGGGGTAACTCTGGCAATGTTTAATTTCATAGGTGACAACAACTGGCGGCATAACTTCGCCGGCTCCCCTCTCCTTATCTGGCCAGTCGGTGTTCTATTTGCTCTCGGTTTCTTAAGGGGCCTGGTTAAATTCTTCAAACGCAAACATGGCCACTTCTCTTCAGTGCATACGCTACTACTCTCATGGTTCTTTGTCGGCCTATTGCCGGTTGTCCTATCCAATGAGGGCCTGCCTCATTCTCTGAGAGCGATCCTAATCGCTCCGGTAGTATTCATTTTCGCTGGAGAAGGGCTGTGGTGGATTGTAGATAAGATGGGAGATTGGTACAGGACCCGAGATGTGCACGAATACTCCATACGAGGCAAATGGCTGAAAGAAAGCTCATTCATGGCCATATTCGCACTAGTCGTCATCCTCATAGCCATCACATTTACCACCTATGACAAATATTTTGACCGTTGGGCTAAAAATGAGAATGTAGCCGGTGCATTTAATCAAAACTATGTAGATGTCGGCAAAGAAATTAATGATATGCCGCAGAATATTAAAAAATACGTTTTAGTTAATGCTCCTGGAGTCTTGGTCAACGGCATCCCTATGCCGGCTCAGACTGTCATGTTCATTACCGACACCTATACTCCTGAGAAACAAAAGGCAAAGAATATCTTTTACCTGACCGAGGAGCAGTTTGATAAAGGTCAGTTTGATATCAACTCGGTCATAATTCCTTTAGAGAGATAAAATGAATAAATCAATAAAATTTTTTGCAGCTGTAGTTATCGCTTCAGCTGTTGTTTTATCAATAAACAGTTTCTGGGGAGATTCGGTAATTATAGACGAGGTGCCTCATATCGGTGCGGGTTACTCGTATCTGGTCAAGCAAGACATGCGACTCAATCCGGAGCATCCGCCATTGGTAAAAGACCTGTCTGCCATACCTCTGCTTTTCACCGATCTTAATCAGGATGTTTTTCAAACCAGATTCTGGCAGGAAGATATTAACGGACAGTGGGAATTCGGACGTTACTTCCTTTTTAGCTCCGGCAACGATGCAAATCTTATAAAAAACCTGGCTAAACTGCCAGTGCTGATATTCTTCATCCTCTCAGCAATACTTGTATTTAAATGGGCAAGAAAACTATACGGAGACAAAGGAGGCATCATTGCTCTGGTCTTATTCTCTTTCTCGCCGACAATACTGGCTCATGCCCGATTCGTAACTACTGACGTGGCAGCTCTTTTCGGCGTATTGGTTGCGACCTACTATTTCATAAATTACCTGAAAGCTCCGAATCGCAAGAACTTTGTAATTGCTTCTTTAATATTCGGCCTAGCTTTACTGACAAAATTTTCCACCTTTCTGCTTGTACCATTCTTCGGTCTCTTGGCATTAATATATGGCTACATAAATACAGAAGACGGATTCCTGGATAAAGCATGGGGTGCTATTAGGACAGCCATACTCACCGTCCTAATATTCGCCGTAGGATTCATAGCTGTAGTTTGGCCTGTTTACTACTTCCATACATACAACTATCCGCCAGAGAGACAGCATAGCGACACTCAGAGCATATTAGCCAGTTACGGCAATCGCCTATTCGCTGATCCGGTGGTCTGGGCATCAGATAAACCTGTCATCAGGGCAGCAGGGCAATACGGACTCGGACTGCTAATGGTTACCCAGCGTTCTGTTGGCGGCAACACGGTATACTTCCTCGGCGATGTTGAACGCTTCGGCTGGCGCCACTACTTCCCTGTCGTATATTTCATGAAAGAGTCTCTAGCCTGGTGTGGATTTGTATTGATAGCCCTATTGATGCTAGGCTGGCAAACACGTAAACCGTCGAAAGAATCATTCAAGAGAGGATATAATTTTGTTAAAAATCATTTCGCCGAATTCGCGATGCTTCTTTGGCTATTAATCTACTGGGTCATCAGCATCAGGAGTACATTAAATATTGGGGTCAGACATCTTCTGCCAATCTATCCATTCACAATAATTCTTGTCTCTGGCCAGCTGGCCAGACTATCCGAGGCAGCAAGAGCAAAAAGTAAAAAGGCGCTTACTATAGCGGTGATCACTATCTCTGCACTCACCGGTTGGTATGTCTACGAGACTATTAGCGTCCACCCATTCTACCTTACATATTTCAACCAAACAGTTGGCGGTCCTTCGGGTGGCTACCGTTTCGTCGTGGATTCTAATTTGGACTGGGGGCAGGACCTGGTCAGGTTTAGCGACTGGGTGAAAGAGAATAATATTCCAAGAATAGAATTCGACTATTTTGGCTGGGCTGATCCCCAATATTACATGGGTTCGACATATGAAAGGCTCTGGGCACAAAAATATCAGAATGCTCAGGACTTCATACTCAACAACAGTAGCAATGGCTGGATGGCAGTATCGGCGACATTCTTGCAAGGCTCGCAAGGTCCAATTGACATGCCAAACGAGGTTAATTATTTGTGGCTTAATGCCTATGAACCAGTCGAGGTCATAGGAAACTCAATATTTATCTATCGCATCAGATAAACCTCAGGCGATAATTTTCCGTCTTATTCTAACATGTGCGGAATTGCCGGATATATTGGAGAAAAAGACGGCCTTAAAATAGTTCTCGACCGTCTCAAACTACTAGAGTATCGCGGATATGACTCTGCCGGTGTTTTATTTTTCTCAAATACCGGAGCAAAATTAAAAAAGAGCAAGGGCAAACTGAATGTCCTGAGTAAAAAACTGGGTTCAACATCCGCCCTGCCTTTACTCGCGGTAATTGGGCACACTCGTTGGGCAACTCACGGCATACCGAATGAAAAAAATGCCCACCCCCATACTGACTGCAATAAAAAAATATTCTTGGCCCACAATGGCATCATTGAAAACTACCAAGAGCTGAGGCAACAGCTGTCAAAGACAGGGCATGTATTCAAATCGCAGACAGATACAGAAATAATCGCTCATCTAATAGAAGAGTGTTGCAAAAGTAATCTAAGTTTTGAAAAGGCTTTTGAAACGGCCTTGACCAAAGTAGTGGGAGCATATGCTCTAGCGGTAGTATATACAGATGAGCCGGAAAGAATATATTTCGCCAAATTAGGAAGCCCTCTGATCATAGGAGTGGCTGAAAAAGAATATTTCTTAGCCTCTGACCCCACTGCCCTAGCGGGTATGGCAAAAAAGATTATGTACCTTAAAGATGGCCAGAGGGGTTGGCTATCCGCATCTGGACACAAAATTGGTCCTACTCGTCCGAAAATGGAGAATCTAAACCTGAGCCCAGAACAAGCTCAGAAAGGCAAATTCCCCCATTTTATGATCAAGGAAATATCTGAACAACCAGAAACTGTCAGAGATGCCTTCCGCGGCCGCCTATTTGCCAACAGGGTCAAGCTTGGCGGACTAGAGAATGTCGCGCGAGAACTGGAAAAAATTAAACGAATAGAGATTATTGCCTGCGGCACATCTTACCACGCCGGATTACTCGGAGAGTTACTGCTTGAGGAAATCGCGGGCATACCGACAAAAGTCATAGAGGCTTCGGAATACCGGTATCGGGATAACGTGCTATCGCCCATGACGGCCTGTCTTTTCATTTCCCAATCCGGCGAAACGGCTGATACATTAGCCGCATTACGCAAAGCAAACGGCAGAAAGGCACTGACGCTAGGACTAGTAAATACGGTAGGTTCGGCCATAGCTAGAGAAACTAAAGCCGGGGTATATAACCATGCTGGTCCCGAAATTGGTGTTGCCTCAACCAAAGCTTTTACTTCCCAGCTCAGCATTCTTAATTTAATAGCTCTCTTTTTAGCCAAGAATAGCCGCAAACGAAAGTTATTGGCCAGAGAGCTCAATCTAATACCGGAGAAAATAAAAACAACGATAAAAGATGGGGGCAAGATAAAGTTACTGGCAAAAAAGTACCAGAAGTACAACAACTTCATGTTCCTCGGAAGAAAATATAACTACCCAGCTGCGCTGGAGGGGGCACTAAAATTAAAAGAGATAGGATATGTCCACGCTGAAGGAAAAGCAGCCGGCGAATTAAAACACGGCCCCATAGCACTAATAGACAAAGACTTTCCGACAATAGCTTTAGTTAATAAAAATAGTGTTTACGAAAAAATGATCTCCAATTTAGAAGAGATAAAGACTAGGGGAGGAAGAATTCTGGCAATAGCCACAATTGGTGACAAAAAGATATCTAAAATAGCAGACGATGTAATTTATGTCCCAAAAACTCTGGAACCGCTTGAACCTCTACTGAATGTGATTCCGCTACAAATATTCGCCTACTACTTTGGAGTTGCCCGGGGACACGACGTCGACAAGCCTCGCAACCTTGCTAAGTCAGTTACGGTTGAATAAATTAATGCGGGACGGTTATACGAATTTTGCCACTCGTCGAAGCCTCGTCTAGTTTTCTAAAGCTTCCTTTGCTGTAGGTTTTTTCTATCAATCTGGCGACCGGCAATATTTTACCGGTTAGAGCTGCAACTACAAAAATCTTGAATACTTCTTCAGGAGAAGAAAAGTCCTGTTCATTTTTACGATAAAAATCTCTAATTAGGTTAATGAATCTTTGTCGAGCCTCATGGTATGAGTAGATCGATCCTCTGACCTCAGTCTTGCCGTCGACCTTTCTTTTTGTAATTGTCCCAACGCGCCTCCAGACATCTCCCACCTTCTTTTTTATAGGCATTTTTCTCATGGTTATTTGTAATATATCCGATCCTGAATTCTGAGATCAACATACTCTGTTATCTCGGCCAGGCTCAATCTCTCTCTAAGTAAACTGGCCAGCGCTGATACCTGCTTTGAGATATCGGTAGACACACTGAAATATATTTTCCAGCCGACAGGTGTTACAGCATGGAACTCATCAAAAGTATTCTCGGGTATCTCAAACCTTGAGACATTAATATCCGGCTTGAGTAATAACTCCTTGGCTAAAATAATTTTCTGCAGCCAGTCATCTAATATTATGCTCGAGCCAAGCATGATTTTGTTATCTCTTTTATCTACCACATTTAAGATTAAAAAGCCTGCCGATTGTCCGGTTTCAGCATAAGCTATGCCTTTCTGATCAAAATACGCGCAGGATGTCGAAGTACACCAAACGCCGATTGGCTTTCTTTGGCTAGCTGATATCTCTATATCATGCTGGCCCTTTCTGGATATATCTACTGAATCTAATTTAGGAAAACGCGACAACATTATGGCTGATAATTCTTCAAGAGAAAGCAAAAAGATATTGCTGCGGCGGGATATGCTCAGAAAATCTTTATCCAGCCATTCGTTTATTACTACGTTAATATCTGAGCGCAAGCTGTCTTCCGGTCCGGTTATTGAGACATTCCTAACATCGAACCAACTAGTGAAGAAAAGGGCGTAAATTATACCGCCTACAATAGCCAGGATTATTATCACCCCAAGCATTACCTTCCCGAATATCTTTTTTCTTTTTTTAGACTTGAGCTGATCCTTATACATAGATCCTGGGCAATAGCGGATTAATGCGGGCGACTATCTCATAACTAATAGTATTTATCTTCTCCGCCATCTCTTCTGCCGTTATTCGCTCCTTATCTTGCTTCCCTATCAACACGACCTCAGACCCGGTTCTTACGTTCTTAACTTTTGAAACATCGGCAACCATGAGATTCATGGAAACACGGCCAAGTATTTTGCATCTTTTGCCGCCGATTAAGACCTCGCCTATAGAAGAAAGCCCTCGATCATATCCGTCGTAATATCCTGTCGGCAATACGGCTATCTTTGAATCCTTTTTAACCTGTTCAGTTATCCCGTAGCCCAGAGAGGTGCCTTTTTTAATTTTCTTAACTTGAGCCACGGTTGTTTTCCAGGTCAAAGCCGGCTCGGTCTTCAACTCTTTGAATTTCTTGGCAAACTCCTTAGAGGGCCATAGGCCATAGAGCATTACTCCGGCTCGTACCATGTCAAAATGGCTCTCAGGCATCGTCAGGAGGCCCGTGGTGGCCGCCGCATGCCTAATTCTAGGTCTTACCCCTAATTTATGAATAGTGTCTAAAATACGGTGAAAATTGGCTAACTGCATATTCGGATATGTTCTATCATGCAGATCGTCAGCATTAGCAAAATGGGTGAAGACGCCTTCAATATTCGTACCGGCAGGTAGATTCCTGAAGAAATTACTAACTTCGGGCATTAATACGCCCTGACGGGACATCCCTGTATCTATTTTAATATGGAAAGGCACGTTCGTACGAGCAAAACCCGGTTCCAGGTTATATAGAGTGAGGTTGATATTGTTTTTTGATGCGTCTCCGAACCTATGTGGAGGAGTCGAGCCCAGAACCAGAACTGATTTCTTTACTTTGCTCTTGCGAAGCAAGATAGCTTCATCAATATTATCTACGCCAAGCCAATCTGCTCCGTACTTCAAAAAAAGCTTGGCAGTATCTACCAAGCCGTGACCGTATGCGTTGGACTTCACGACCGCCAGCAGTTTTGTGTTAGGAGATAAAAGTTTTCTGACAACTTTTACGTTATTCTCCAGGGCGTCCTTCGAAACCTCAACCCAGGTTTTGTGGGTATGTTTTTTCATTTGCACATATTAATGAGGCTTAATCTCTTTTATGCCAAGCATATATTTTTGCAAAGCTTTAGGAATTTTTACAGTTCCCTTTTCCGTCTGATAGTTTTCCATGATAGCGATTATGGTTCTGCCAATAGCAAAGGCGGTGGCATCGTTCATATGCACGAGTTCAGATTTGAAATCTTTGCCTTTGATCTTAATGTTTAATCTGCGCGCCTGGTAATCAGTCATCAGATCAGCGGTATGAGTTTCCCTGTATTTATTCTGACCCGGCATCCAGATCTCAATATCAACCTGCCTGGCATCTGGACCGCCCATATCTCCAGTGCAGATCATAACAACCTGATAGGCTAACCCCAGAGAATCAACTAGATGCTCTTGAATAGCCACGAAGAAATTCTGCTCTTCAATTGATCTGTCCGGCAAACTGAAAGACTCCATTTCTAATTTATCAAACTGATGAACCCTCAATATACCCTTTGTGTCTTTGCCATAAGAGCCGGCCTCGCGTCTGAAGGCTGTCGAGAAGCCGAGATATCTTAACGGTAATTCGTCAGATAAAAGGGTCTCATCCATATGCAGAGGCCCGAGCGTATGTTCGGCGCTGCCAATAAGGTACAGGTCATCGCTTGGAATGTGATATCTCTCTTCTTTTGGTTCGAGACGCGCCATCTTTTGGAAAACGTCCGGACGTATAAGGACGGGGGGTACTACTGGAATGAATGGAGTCGGCTTCACGTTCAGCTTTGCTTTCTTAATAATTTTTTTCAGCGTAGATTCGCTGGTCAGCACTGAAAGCGTATGCTGTATGAGAGCAAATTCTAACAGAGCTAGTTCTCTTTTTAAATACGTAAATCTGGCGCCAGATACTCTGGCAGCTCGTTCGTTATCTATCACATCCAGGCTTTTGCCCAGTTCCCAATGCTCTTTAGGCTTGAAGCTAAAGTTTGGTTTCTTGCCTACCTGACGCAAAACCTTATTATCTGACTCGTCCTTGCCCACCGGCACATCCTCGGTTGGAATGTTCGGCACTTTGTACATCA
>JBBEDS010000004.1:0-7654 GCA_040881175.1 Minisyncoccota bacterium
TAAAAAACTGGATAGAATTACAGCACAAAACTGATACCGAACAGGCAATTTATGCTGTCGTAGATTATCACGGCATAACCACGCCATTTTATCCCAAAGAATTTAAAGATCAGGTAACTGATGTGGTGTTGGACTACTTGGCCGTAGGCCTAAACCCCGAAAAATCGTTACTAATCCGGCAGTCTCGAGTTTTCGCGCATACTGAACTGGCTTGGATTTTTGGAACAATAACTCCGGTTGGCTGGCTTGAGAGACTGCCCACGTACAAAGAAAAAATATCTCAAGTGGAAGAGTCGGGCAATGAGCGATCAAAAAGCTATCAGAACAACACGGGCCTTTTAACTTACCCCCTACTGATGGCCTCGGATATCTTGGTGTACAAATCCAACCTAGTTCCTGTCGGTGACGAACAGCTGAAACACATAGACATCGCAAATGAGATAGCAAAGAGATTTAATCACTTATTTGGAGAAACGTTTGAACCGATCAAACCTTACCTAACAGAAGGTTCACACATATTATCCCTGCAAGATCCGACAAAAAAGATGTCCAAAACCGGTGATGAGGGTATAGCCCTTTCCGACCTGCCTGATACTGTTGAGGCAAAGATTAAAAAAGCCGTCACTGATTCTGGCGACGAGATTAGGTTTGATACGGATAATAAGCCGGCCATTTCCAACCTCCTGACCATATATCACCTGCTGTCGGACAAGGCCATGGAAGACATAGAGAAACATTACGAAGGCAAATCTTACACAGAATTCAAAAAAGACCTCACTGAGGTAATAGTTTCTTTCCTCGAACCACTTCAGGAGAAACGGGAGCGATTTGCCAGAGACCCGGGCAAAGTTGAGGAGATATTGGCAGAATCGGAAGAAAAAGCTAGAGTAATAGCCAATAGTACATTAAGAGAAGTAAAAGAAAAGATGGGACTAATATAGGAGGTGTCAGATGGAGCAAAATCCCAAGTTCGATGTCAAAGTCTTCGAACTGAGAAGGCCTACCGGATCATCTGACACGATGAGTCCGACTGCTCGCAAAGTCATAGGTGGGAAAGCCACCCAGGAATATGAGGCCAAAACTTCGGAAGAGGTTCAAACCGAGATTAGAGAATGGCTGTCCAAAGAAGATCCGCCAAATATAAAAAATCCCCTAGTAGTCGGGTTCAACGTGTACATCTTTTACGAAAAACGTTTTAGTCCACAGCAATAATCTGTTCCTCCAACTTTCTGACTTCCTCGACCTTCTCCCTAAGAAGGTCTTTTGTTTTCGCCTCAACAGTAAGGCGCAAAAGTGGTTCAGTATTTGAAGGCCTAATATTAAACCACCAATCTTCATAACTGACAGTAAGACCATCTAGCTCATCAAGTTCTGCATCTTTAAATTTTGATTTAATTTTAGAAGCAAGAATAGAAAAATCTTTCACTCCCCTATCAAAACCAATATTCATCTCTTCTGAGGTAAACCAAGAGTTAAATTGCTTGGTAAGTTCAGTAATGTCCTTATCTTCTTCGGCTAGTATTCTCACCAGTTTGAGCATGGCTAAAAAAGGCATCTCCGAATAGTTATTTTCTTTAAAGAAGAAATGCCCAGAAAGCTCTCCTCCGATGTCAGCTCCGTGTTTCTTTGCTTCTTTTCTGACAAAACCACGACCGACTTTTGAACGAAAACCTCTAACTCCCCAATCTTCTAATTTATCCGACACGCCTCTGGATGTACGAAAATCATATACGACCCCAGGTTTGTGCCAAAAACTTTTAGAATCTTCGGCTAAAATACCCAAGACGTGATCCGCCCTTACTTTCTGTCCATTACGATCAAATATATATAGCCGATCACCATCTCCATCAAAAGAAAAGGAGATATCAAAATCTTTTTCTTGGCTTTGTATGCTAAGCCTAACCAACAATTTGTTCAATTCATTTTCAACAAGTTTGGGGCCAGCAACTTTTATCTTTACCTCCTCTAAGTCCTTATCTCTAATTCCCGACTTCTTTATGGCAAAGTCTAGATACTTATCCATAATTGGCCTGGCATCTAATTTATCAATCTTGCCGCCATATCTGGAAGACTCATGGTCATTTTTAAAAATCAGGTCCTTAATATTCTTCAATCCGGAGTCCAAGTCGATTATCTCCCCGTCCTCTCCGAACAATTTGAATCCACCATATTCAGGCGCATTGTGAGAGGCGGTCACCATGATACCGCCATTCACCCCCAGCTCCCGTGCAGCAAAGTTAAAGAACGGCAGCGTGGCTAAATGCAGATATTGAACATCCGCTCCAGCATTTGCCATGCCATCCATTACCGCTTGCGCCAGATCGTGAGAAAAACCACGACCGTCATGGGCAACCAAAAAACTTGTCCTGTTCAAATGGGTTACCAGAGCTGCTCCCAGGCTAAAAGCAAAGTCGGAATCAAAGTCTTTGCCGTGTATCCCCCGGATATCATAGGCCCCAAAAATTTCTGGATTAAATTTCATAAAATTGATATATTGAGTAACAACTCAAATGAAACTATTCAATAAAATAAAACGCATACATATGGTCGGCATTAAGGGCACTGGCATGTCTACGCTGGCCGTAAACCTAAAGCATATGGGCATTAAAGTGTCTGGCTCGGACTATCCCGAGTCCTTCTTTACCGATGAACTGCTCAAAAAGCAAAAGATTAAAGTCATGAGTCCGTTTGCTGCCAAGAATATCAGCCCCCAGACAGACGCCGTCGTAATATCTACTGCGTATAATAACAAAAATGATGAGGTACAAGAAGCTGAGAAACGTGGCCTAACAATCCTAACCTACCCGGAAGTTATTGGTTCCCTCACTAAAAAACTGAAGTCTATAGCAGTTTGCGGGAGCCATGGCAAAACGACAACTTCCGGACTACTGGGATATATCTTCAGTCAAACAAAATTCAAGCCGTTAATAAATGTCGGCTCCATAGTTCCCCAACTGATCAACTACAAAGCGTCTCCGAAAACAAAATTGTTCATCTTTGAAGCCGACGAGTATCAGAACAAATTTGAATATTATCAACCTCATACGGTTATTCTGACAAATATCGACTACGACCACCCCGACTACTTCAAAAGTCCACGTCACTACAAATCTATCTTTAAAGAGTTTGTTAAAAAAATCCCCCGAAATGGACTTCTAATATATTGCGCGGATGATAAAGACAATAGAGATGTGGCAAAAAATACCTCCTGCAAAAAAATTGGTTACGGTTTTTCTAATTTCGCCGATTACCAAATAGTTATTAACGAAATGAAGCCAGGCAATATGTCTTTTGCCATTAACGCTCCGAAGTTGAAAAATACCAAATTTTCAACACGTCTAATTGGCCAACACAACGCCTTGAATGCGACAGCCGCTGTTCTTTGTGCCAGCAACTTGGGAGTTTCTTTGAAAGAAACAGCTAGTGCTCTAAAAAAATTCAATGGCACGAAAAGAAGACTTGAGGTTATTAAGACCAGCAGAATAAAAGGTCATGAATGTCTTCAGATAGACGATTTCGCCCATCATCCGACAGAAATTAGAAATACACTGCGAGCCATTAAAACAGCCTATCCAGGTACACAACTCTGGACCGTATTCCAACCGCACACTTTTAGCAGAACTCAGGCCCTATTCAATGAATTTGCAGGGTCTTTTAATGAATCCGATAAGACAATCATTCTAGACATCTACGGCTCAAAGAGAGAAGGAACTGGAAAGATACATTCGAAAGACCTGGTTAAAAAGATCCGGGGATCTATATACAAACCGGGGATCAAAGAAGCTGCCGAGTTCATCAAAAAGAATGTAGATAGGGATTGTATAATATTAACAGCTGGAGCCAGCAATATTTGGGAAATGCATGGGTTAATATAAAAAGCTAGCAAAGACAAATAATCAGATCACTGATTCCGTAAGCCCGACTTTCTCTTTCAATTTACAAGTATTCCCGTGCTTCAGAAGTCCCGAGTAGGAATTCTCTGTCTCCAGCGTTAGATTTTCTCTAAATCTTTTGAACATTCGTCTTTTTGTGGTCGTCCTTAGTACTCTATGGTCGGGAAAATTAACCCAGCCAAGAAAATCAACTCCCGAAGCAAGAGTCTTGATAAAAATCTTATCTGGATGCAGCTTAAGTTTAAGATTTTTGAACAAAAAATCAGCAAACTTAGACAACAATTCTTCAAGCCAAGATTTATCTTGAGAAAATATAACAAAATCATCAGCATACCTGATGTAATATTTAACTCTCAGTTTGTGTTTAACAAACCTGTCAAACTCGTTCATGTAGATATTCACGAAAAGTTGAGAGGTCAGGTTGCCAAGAGGTAATCCTTTACCCGGAGAGGACGAGAAACTGAGAGTAACTCGTTCTAAAAGCCACATAACTTTTTTATCCGGTATATATTTCTTAAGAATACTCAACAAAGTATCGTGATCTATATTTTCGAAGAATTTTCTTATATCACATTTGAGTATCCAGCAGTTTTTGGTGTTATTTTCGCTCACCCTATATCCAAACTGCTTAAATCTACTTAACGCCCTGTATGTTCCTTTATTCAAACGGCAAGAGAAAGAATCAGTACTAAAAGTTCTGTCAAAAAAAGGATAAAGCTGGCGATAAATAGCGTGATGAAGCAAACGGTCCCTAACCGATGCTTTGTGAATTTGCCTTGGCTTTGGGTCATTGATGCGAAATGCTTGATATGAACTGTGCTTGTATGTATGATTAATCAAATCATCATGAAGCTGAATGATATTATCCATTAAATTAAGCGTGAAATCCTGAACATCCTTTCTCTTGCGTTTTCCTCTCAAGAATTCTTTCCAGGCTCCAAGTAAATTTTCCAAACTAATAATATCTCCGAAACTATGAAAAAATTTAATCCTTCTATGCCCCCCCCCAATATATCTTTGCCGATTGTTCAGAGTCTGGTTGTTGCTTACAAGATTTGGCATGAATATTTACTAAAATTACCAAAAACGACAAGATACACTCTTGGAACAAAGATAGATAATATTTTTGCGACAACAATAGAAAATATTTTCATTGCTTCTCTAAAGGACAGGTCTCAAAAATTGGGGTATTTAACTACCGCCTCAGACAGATTGGATCTTCTTAAGTTCTTTTTACAAATTGCCTGGGAAATAAAGGCACTAGATAATAAAAAGTATATTACCTTGTCGAAAAAACTCAATGAAATCGGCAAGATGCTCGGGGGCTGGCAAAAGCAAACAAAAACTCCACAAAGGAGTTTTTGAACAAAGAGAATTTCGAGAACACCCGGTTACCGACATTCCACTCATTCGGGTTCGTCACCGAGTAGGCATTGACGTTCCACTCACGGTTGTACGAGTTCCAGTTCGAGTTCACGGTCCAGATGTGTGCGATACGCCATCTATACCACTGCTCCTTGAATACTCTTGGAGCTGCATCTAATTTGGAGTCATTAAAACTCTCCAGAATACCACACTAAGTATCTTTGTTTTTAAAGCTCCTATAACAACTCTTGGTACACGCCTAGAATTCGGCCGCCGGAATCCGTAAATGCCGGCAAATTCGCCTACTATCCAAGAATATTTTAATATTATTTTTAAAAAAAATAAAGTGCCGACCGCGTTAACAACACGGTCGGCACCAGAGCCGATCCAAGGTCCAAAAACCCAAGGGTCCTAGGACCGAGGAGATACTTGCGAGAACACCCGGTAACCGACAACCCACCCATCCGGGCTCGTCACCGAGCAGGCATTGACGTCCCACCCACGGCCGCACGAGTACCAGCCCGAGATCACGGCCCAGAGTTCGTCTTTGGCATCGCGAATATAGAAGATATTCGCTTTGCCGTCGATCGGGAATGGCCCATCCTCTCCGTTGGGCTGGTGACTGACCAGCTCGTAGAGGTACGCGAGAAACGTCTCCTCGCGTTCAGACGTGAGCTCTCGGCGAATGACCTCGTCCTTGGACTGCTTTGTGAGTATGTCCACGGAAAGTTCCGTCGCCGGAATATTCTTCTCAACCTTGTCAAGGAAGTTATTCTTGAAGTCTTCGTTGAGGAAGAACTTGATCCCGGCAGGGTTATCTTCACCGAAAGCGACGCGGGCGACGAAATGTTTCCTGCCACGGAGTTGAACGGTGGTAATGCGCTTCAGGACGCTTGTGACCCGCTTGAGCCACAATTTGAGTTCGGCTAGACGTTCCTCGCCGTTCTCTCCTAGAAGCTGATCGTGCAGCTCCCCGAGCGGTCCCCGAAGCTTGGAGACATCAGTGATTTTCATGGTAACCTCCCTTGATAAGCTAGCGGACCGCCTGATTGGCAGTCATAGCAATAAAATTCCGCCCGTCACCTGACAAATCAGAAACTTATTGCTATGACCGCTCGCAAGCAGATACTAAAAGAACAATTGACTATACATATATTATATATCAATAGAGGCAAAAAGTCAATCCTCTGTACTGGAAGGGTACATCGGTAACACTTTTGAGTAGTTAGATTCAAATTGAATTGGGGTCAGGTAATTAAGGGACTGATGAGGACGGTTAAAATTGTATTCAACCAGCCATTCAGTAAGTTCTTTGTTAAATATAGCACAGTCATTGGTAAGATGGCCAAGAGCAATAAATTCATCCTGGAGGGTACGGTTGAATCTTTCATCGAAAGGATTATCTTTAGGAGTTCTGACTCTTGAGTAATAGTGGGCCAGATTTAGTGATTGAGCTGCTCTCTCAAAGTATTTGGCAAACTCAGAGCCATTATCAGTCTGGATATTCTCGACCTTTCCGTCTAATAGATAATGGATTCTCTTTAAGAAGTCGGCGGCATAGGCAGAACCATGCCCGGGATACATTCTGGCAAAGGCTAATTTGTTATGGATATCAAGGCCAGTCAGAATATATCTCCTGTAGCCGTAGACATTGATAACAATGGTATCCAAGGCAATCAAAAAGCCGGTTCGGGGTTCTTTGGTTAATTCAGTTATTCTTTTCTTGATATGAGCTCTCTTTCTTTTATCCTGGGTCATTTTATTCTTCTTTGGGCTGTAGTAGAGCTTGTGCTTCTGAATTACTCTCTGGACTTTCCAGGATGAGGTATTTTCACCATATATCCGAGCGTAGATAATGGCCAGCTTTATCTTACCGTAACGGATGTATTGAGTTCTTAATTTGACGATCCTCCGTTCTTCTTCCCTGGTTATCTGCCACTGCCTGGTTTTCTTTGGTCTCTTTGAACGGTCTTCGAGACTTGTTAAGTTATGGGGGTCATATATTTTTCTCCACTTATGGAAAGTCTTGGGAGCGATACCGAAGTATCGGCAGGTTTGGGCCACGGTATGTCCTTGGGTGTGGTAGTCCATCCACTTCAGCCTTTGCTTGGCTGATTTGGAGAGAGTGGGAACGACCGTTACTTCCGGAAGAATATATTTAATGCTCATACTATCAATATATCCCTCCAGGCCCAGTTTCCTAAATATTAAAAGTTCTCTTTCGTTGATTTTTTGCACAAAAAAGATACATCAGAAGTGTTACCGATGTATCTCATCTTTTGCATCCTCAAAAATTGGCGTATTTCTTGGTTTTTGATAGTATATAGCAATGCTATCCATTGGAATAGTCGGTTTGCCAAATGTGGGTAAATCTACCCTCTTCAAGGCACTGACCA
>JBBEDS010000005.1:0-2196 GCA_040881175.1 Minisyncoccota bacterium
AATCATGATAAAAAAGACAGCCAAGGAGTATGCTTTGTCGGCCAGTTGGATATGAAAGAATTCTTGAAGAGATATATTAAACCGAAGAGGGGCGATGTTAAGCTGCTTTCGGGAAAGACTATCGGCCAACATGACGGAGCGTATTATTACACCATTGGTCAGAGGCATGGTCTGGATCTTGGAATAGATGGCGGACCATATTACGTGATTTCGAAAGACATAAAGAGAAATATCATCTATGTCTCGGTAGATAAAAAAGATTTGAATGCCAAAGAGCTGATCTCAAAAAATAATACCTGGGTCAATTCACCCAAAGCTTTGCCGATAAATGCCAAGATCCAGATACGATACCGCGGTGAAGCGATGTCCGGAGTAATTTCTAAGAATGAATCTTCAAAGACCCTAGAGATTAAATTTAAAAAGCCCGTTAGGGCTATAGCTAGAGGCCAGTCAGTAGTTTTTTACCGCGGCCAGGAAGTACTTGGCGGCGGTATCATATCTTAACTCTCTAAGTTTAACTTCATCACTCGTATCAGGCTTTGTCCAGTCATCTCCTGAGGCTGGGATATCTGCATCAATTCAAGCACCGTTGGGGCAACATCTGCCAATATGCCCGCAACCTCACGAGTTTCCTGAGATATTTTTTGCGGACTTTTCTCTGTCTGTAATCTGCTATCTATCAGATAGAATGGGACGGGACTTTCATTATGCTTAGTCTCTTCTTGCCCGGAGCCTCTATATGTCATCTCCTCGGCATTGCCGTGATCTGCTGTGATTATCATTGTACCGTTTCTTGCTAGAACGGCTTCCTTTATTATACCGATGCCCTCGTCTATTGTCTCGATACCCTTCACAGTAGCCGCAAAGTTTCCGGAATGCGCTAGCAGGTCAGCATTGGCGAAGTTGAGGATAATGAAATCATAGGAGCCGCTTTTTATCGCTTCAACGACTTTTTCAGCTATCTCTATGGCCTTCATCTCCGGATTCTCGACGTGGTTTTTATGAGATTCTATGAAGACGTCAGTCTCTCCTTCATAATCCTGGTTCCTCAACCCATTGAAGAAATACGTCACGTGAGCATACTTCTCGGTCTCTGCAATGTGGAACTGTGTCATGCCGCGAATGCTGATAGTCTCCGCAAGTCCGTTCGGTATGTCGGGAGGCATGAATGCTACGTTGGCCCGTGAATTCTCAAGATATTGAGTCATCGTGCAGATGTATAGGTTGCTGAAATTAAATCTTTCAAATTTATCAAAATTTTCCTCAACAAAGGCTTGAGCGATCTGCCTCATGCTATCTTCGCGGAAATTAAAAAAGATCACGGCATCATTGTCTGACATGCCGCTAAAGCCGCTCTCTTCGGTAACAATCGGAGGCATAGCGGGGTCATTTTGATCTTTAGCATAGTGCGCTTTTACTGTCGCAATCAGGTCAGGGCTTTTCTCTCCTTCCGCCTCAGCTAATAACTTGAATGTTTTCTCCGTTCGGTCCCAGTTGTTATCTCTGTCCATGCCGAAGGTACGTCCAATAACAGACGCGATTTTGCCGAAACCTCTGCCTCGAACTTCGTCGTTTAATTTAGTCAGTAGCTCTGCTCCTTCTTGAAGTCCGGAGTCTCTGCCGTCCATGAAGAGGTGGAGATATGTCTCCTGAAATTCTTTTTCTATGGCCATGTCCAGGAGTGAAAGTAAATGATGGAAAGATGCGTGTACAGTTCCGGAAGTAAGGAGGCCGACTATATGTACCTTGGAGTTATTCTGCCTGGCGTGATCAAAAGCTCCAACCAATGCGGCATTCTTAAAAAAATTACCATCGGAAACGCTCCTGTTTATCTTGGCCAGATATTGCTCCACAATTCTGCCGGCGCCGATTGATAGGTGGCCAACTTCACTATTGCCGGTTTCACCCCAGGTCATACCGACTGCCGGACCTGACGCTTGAAGAAGGGCCATGGGGTATTGTTTGGCTATCTCATCGATAACCGGAGTCTGAGCCGCTTCGATCGGATTGCCGACCATCTTTTTGCCGACTCCCCAGCCATCTAAGACGGCGAGTACGAATGGTTTTTTATTGTTCTCTGCCATATGGGTTAAATATATCAAATTGGGGGGACTGTGGCTATTTGGCTATTGACCCCAAAAAGCGATTGTACTAATCTACCTGTGCATTTAGCAACTTCACATTATCTCGGGAGGA
>JBBEDS010000005.1:2296-5762 GCA_040881175.1 Minisyncoccota bacterium
ACTTGCAACGAATGCGGAGAACCGATTCCTGAAAAACGCCTCCAGGCTATTCCCTGGGCGGAGAGGTGCGTCTCCTGCGAAGAGGTATTCGCCCAGGAGACCGAAGGGGTTATGGTCGGTTAACATTTTCAATACTTGCGCCTTTGGCGCACCACAAGCGGACAGCAATGTCCGCCTTTTTTATGCATACATTGACGTTTTGGCCTTATTGGCATATACTAGAACCAGGTCTTAATTAATTTTACTTAACTTTTAAGCAACTAACCGTCCCCGTTTAAAGAATTTACATTTACTCTTTTAGCCGCCTTTTAACAGAAAGAAAGAATGGCAGTCATTTTTTTAGGCGAGGATCTCTCAAAATTGGTTTCTATGCTTGATAAAACACATGGTTTTGGAACTATACACCATAATAGGTGGAGTTTTAGCGTTACTCATAGGTGCAGTACTCGGGTACTTCTTCAGTCTATTTCTCACTAATAAAAGGATAAGCTCGGCTAAGTCTAAGGCCGATAATCTCTTAACTGAGGCCAAGAACAAGGCCCAGGATTTAGTTTTGGAAGCTAAGGAGAAGTCCTTACAGTTATTGGAAGAATCCAAGAAAGAGGACCAGGAAAGACACCGACAATTGGTAAAGATTGAGAGCCTGCTTTCTAATAAAGAAGTAGAGCTGGATCACAAGACTAAAGATATTGAAAAAGAGAAGGGCGCGCTAACCTTAAAAATTACGGAAATCGGTAATTTGAAGACTGAGCTGGAGGCTAAGAAAGAAGCTCAGACAGAAGAATTACAAAAAATCGCTGGTCTTAACAAGGAAGATGCAAAGACAATGCTATTTTCCAACCTGGAAGAGGAATATAGCCAGGATCTTCTTGAGAGAATGCGCAAATTGGATCAATCAAACAAAGAAGAGCTGGATAGAAAAGCCAGAGATATCCTCTCAGTATCGATTCAGCGTTATGCTGGCTCACATATTGCTGATGCTATGACTACCGTCGTAGCTTTGCCTTCAGATGAAGTGAAGGGCAAGATAATCGGAAAAGAGGGCAGAAACATCAAAACTATTGAGAGACTGACCGGAGTTGATGTCATTATTGACGACACTCCTGAGGTTTTGATCATATCCGGCTTTGATCCTGTCAGACGGCAGATTGCCAAGCTGGCCATTGATAAATTGATAGCCGATGGCCGAATCCACCCCGCCAGAATTGAGGAAACTGTGGAAAAAGCAAAGGGTGAGATAAACGAGAAGATCAAGCAGGCCGGCGAGGCCGCATTATTCGAGATTGGAGTGGGCGCGGTAGATCCAAAACTGACGTATTTACTGGGTAGACTTGCATTCAGAACCAGTTTCGGCCAAAATGTATTATTGCACTCCATCGAGATGTCTCATGTGGCCGGAATGCTGGCTACTGAGATAGGCGCAGACGTAATGGTTGCAAAAAAAGGCGCTTTATTCCATGATATAGGGAAGGCGGTGGACCATGAAGTTCAGGGTACGCACGTCGAAATTGGACGAAAGATCTTACAAAAGTTTGGAGTTGACGAGAAAGTAATTCAGGCAATGGAGGCTCATCACGAAGAGTACCCATATGCTACCGTAGAATCTCGAATCGTTCAGGCTGCTGACGCCATATCCGGCGCAAGGCCTGGCGCTAGGAGAGATACGGTGGAAATATACCTCAAGAGGCTTGAAGATCTTGAGAGGATTGCCGATTCCTATGACGGAGTCGAGAAATCATATGCCATTCAAGCCGGTAGGGAATTAAGAATATTCGTGACGCCAACCAAGATCGATGACTTAACCGCCATGAAGATGGCCAGAGATATAGCCAAGAAGATTGAATCAGAGATGAAATATCCGGGCGAGATTAAAGTCAACGTAATTAGAGAAACCAGAGCAATTGAATATGCAAAATAAAAGCGGGGGAAGGCGGGTTTAACCAGCCAACAACTGCTAATTTAGGAAGGGAGGTGAATTATGCCAGTTAAGAAAAACCAATTCATACAGAGTTTAGCCGACAGGTTAAGCGTACCGAAGAAGCAAGCAGCTGAGATTCTTGACGCTTTTACAGACGAAGTAACAAAGGTCATGAAGAGCGGCGACAAGTTGAACTTGAGCGGTTTCGGTATCTTCAAAGTTCAGGACCGACCGGCCAGAGCCGGACGGAACCCGAGAACAGGTGAGACTATTCAGATCAAGGCTTCAAAGAAAGCCAAATTCGTACCAGCAAAGGCTTTGAAAGAAGCAGTTCTATAATAATATTTTGGATCCAGAATATTATTCCCCAAAAACCCGCTTTTGACGGGTTTTTGGTTTTTCTGGACATAAAAAATTGTGGGGGGTATAAATATATTAGAACTTTAAATATTGGCCGGTAATTTGGAGGTGGCACCATGATACCTAATTTTACGCCTACAAAGATCGGCGTCATCAAAAGCGGCGGAGTCGTTAATGGATCTTTCGGTGTCGGCGCATACCGCGTCTTATCGAAATGCCTGGAGCAGCATGGACTGAAAGTGTCTAAGGTTATCGCTAACTCAGCTCAGGCTTTTTCCGTACTCCTTGAGTCGGTAGGCAAATTTAATGAGATATCACAGATCTGGCTTGAACTGACAGCAGATCAGGTCTTTAAATTCCACTATTGGGATACGCCACTCAATCCGTTGAGAAGAGGCGCCATTCTGGATAGCAGCCCCTTGAGGAAGAATGTTGGTATCTGGTCAGAAGGTTATCTAGACCAAATCGTCAGCGACCAGGCTACTCCATTCGAGATCATAGCTACTAACTTCAAGACTGGTGAGCCCATGTATCTTCCCAATCAACCTAAATACAGGGATCGCTTAGTGGATATTAGTATGGCGTCTGCTGGCTTGATTCCATTTCTCGGCCCGACAGTTGTCGAGATCTGTGGCGAGCAGTTAATATTAGGCGACGGAGCCTTCTCCGATGATATGCCTCTCAAGAGGTTGGTTGATGAAGGGTGCGACCTAATATTCGTCATTGATGCCTATGGAGGTGATGTCAGCTTCTATGACCTGGAAAGCCTGAGCTGGCCGGATCTCCTCACTAGGGGATTCGAGATCATGTCCAACCATAATTCACGTCGTAGTATCGGATTGAATGAGCAGAGAAATGCTACTATAGCGGTTCTCGATCATTTAAGAACGGAGTTGATAAAGCGTTATGGTCCCGATAGCGATGCAGCGAACATGGCTAGGGAAGCCAAAGGAATACTCGGCCTCCATGGGATGCAGAGATTCAAGTTGGTTTGGATCAAGAGCGTCAAGCGATTCCGCAATATCGGTCTGCGGGATATTAATCCGGAAAATATGAAAAATGCAATGGAACTTGGCTATTGGTCTGCCAAGCTGGCCATGCACAATCTCGGATTAGATTCCGACAAAGTTTAACCCCTCGCGGGGTTTTAATTTATGTTTACTTTTAACAAAATCAGTGTTAAAATAT
>JBBEDS010000006.1:0-34261 GCA_040881175.1 Minisyncoccota bacterium
GGAATGGAGAAGATGGACTATTTGGTCCGAGACCAGGAAGAGACGGAATTCGGCCCTAATGTCAGGCAGTGTGTCGAAAGCGTGGTTAACCACCTTGATTACAGGAATGGAGATTTAATGGTTGACTTGAAGGCGCTCGATGCGGCCATGGAGATACAGAGAGCCTACATATATTTCTATAGAAACGTCCATCTGCAAAAAAGTGCGTATATCATTCAGCGCTTCATGCAGAAATTCATGTATCAGCTGCTGCACACGCCAAAGAAGAAGGGAGGCATAACCGAAGCGGAACTTTGGGAGATGGTGGATGGAGACCTGATATATACCCTCAAGAAGTGCGATAACAAGATGATCCAAAATGGCATGAATATTTTCGATAAGGGGGTCAAGCATTTTCCCAAAGCGGCGCTTTCAATACGTTTAGCCGGGTATGGCTGGTTAGAAAGAAGGGCCGGTAAAAAGATCAAAGTGAAAGAACTTGAGAAAGAATTCTTCGACAAGTTCTATAAGAATTCCAAAGCTGTCGATCTTGAGGAGATTGAGAGGAAAATAGCCAAGATATTGGGTGTGGAAAGCTGGAAAGTTGCGGTGAGCCATATAGTCGAGAAGAATAGATTCATTCCACAGGACTTTTCAATTTTTGACGGGCCTAAAATATATTCTCTGAAAGAAAGAGATCCAAGCTATTTTGAACTTCTCGAGAGAGAATTGGATAAGTATTTGTGCGTAAGGGTGTGCGTCATACCTGAGCATAGGGATGAGCTTTATGAAAAATGGGGAGAGGCGTTAGAAGTCATTTGTGACCATATTGGTTACAAAACAAAAATTGTTTGATTTTCCTCACTTTTGTGTTAAAATATTGCGATATTAAGGCCCGCCCATAGCTCAATTGGTAGAGCAGCTCCCTTTTAAGGAGAAGGTTCTAGGTTCGATTCCTAGTGGGCGGACAATAAATAAAAGCCACCGACCAAGTTGGCTTTTATAACCTTCTTTGACTGATAAGTATATTCTGTTAATATTTCTCTCGGGATCAGATCGTTCACAAATCAGGAGGAGCCTAATATGTTCATGATCCTTGGTACCCTTTTCCTCGGTTTTCTAATCTGTCTCATTCTAGGGTTCATTAAAAAGAGAAGAAACAGACTGTTGTTTCTTGCGTCCATTATCTTTATCTCTATCTTTGCATTAATACTCGCAATCTTTATTCCAGCCTGGAATGCAATGCCGTAACGCCGGCCGACTCAATGAGTCGGTTTTTTCATTGGTACAGCCGTTTGCCCCAAATCTTTTAGTTGATATAATCCGGATAGCATATTTACAACCCCAAGAGGTGACTGTGATGTCTGAGCGTTGTTACAAAATCAAGGGCGGTTCTAAACTAAATGGCACGATTAGCGTTTCCGGGGCAAAGAATGCGATCAGCAAGCAACTAGTAGCCTCGCTGTTAACCGGAGATTCATGCACTTTTACCAACGTGCCCGATATCGTAGAGATTAAAACCGTCCTCGGAATGTTGGCGGAAATCGGTGCGGAATATAGTTGGAGCGACCGCAGGTTGATTATTAAGACTTCTAAAATAGCCAATGCGGGGATCAGCCAGAAGTTCGCCAAATACAATCGAATTCCAATCTTGTTCATTGGCCCGCTATTGCATCGTGCCGGCGAAGCCGAGGTTCCAATAATGGGCGGGTGCCGCATAGGCTCTCGGCCAATCGATTTTCATATCGAAGTTCTAAAAACCTTAGGTGCAGAAGTAGAGGTTACCGAAAATAGCTATAAGGTTCGGGCAGATCGATTGAAGGGTGCTAGCATCTCCTTGAATTATCCGAGTGTCGGAGCTACAGAAAATGCGATCATCTCATCCGTGCTCGCTGAAGGCACTACGGTGATCAGTAACGCAGCCATAGAGCCTGAGATCATAGACACAATCCTTTTTCTGCAGAAAATGGGTGCCCACATAATGGTGGATGTCGATCGCAGGATAGTGATTGAGGGCGTTAAATCTCTTAGAGGAGCGACACACAGAACTTTACCTGACAGGATCGAAGTTGCCTCGTTCGCAGTAGCTGCTGTAGCTACAGACGGAGAAATCGAGATCGAAAATGCCAGGCAAGAAGATCTTGTCACATTCCTTAACGTCTTACGCCAAGTCGGCGGCGGATTTAAGGTAAAGGATAGTGGTATCACATTTTTTCGGGAGAGAGCCCTCAGCTCTGTTCATGTTGAAACTGATGTTCACCCCGGGTTTATGACCGATTGGCAACAGCCATTTGTGGTCATGCTGACTCAGGCTAGTGGTACTTCAGTGGTTCACGAGACAGTTTACGAAAAAAGATTTGGATACACCGAAACCTTGAACGAGATGGGTGCGGATATCGAATTGCTAAACACCTGTCTTGGCAGTAAAACGTGCAGATTCAGAGACCGTGATTACAAGCACAGTGCAATTGTGCGCGGTCCGACAAGGTTAAAGGCCTCAAGAATAGAGATACCAGATTTGCGTGCTGGCTTTGCCCATGTTATCGCGGCCCTAATGGCTGAGGGTACGAGCGAGATTCACGGGATTGAATACCTTGAGCGCGGTTATGCCAATGTGCCGGAGAAACTCAAAGCTATTGGAGTATCTATCGAAACCTAAACCGAGTGGAACTCGGTTTTTTAATTAAAAAAGGAACCCCGAATGAGACAAGCTCATCGGGGCTCTTGGTTGAGAATGAAGTCTTTGACCACATGGCCGGCTTCGGTCATGACGCGGGCGTCATATAGGCCGTAGAACGACTCTGGGTCGGGACTGGGACCGGGGTTGGAGCTGTCGACGCAGGGAACATTCATTCCTGCCTCGCTGGACCAACAGTACCTGTGGCTGAGTTCGTAAAAAAACGCGAACTTTACCTGGGGCATACCGCTGACAATTTCCAGAAAGCTCTGGTAATGTTGCCCTCGGGTTATCTGGTCGACTCCGCCGCTAGCCAGGACATACTCGCCGTACTCGGTTATGGCGAATTGCGGGAGATGCACGGCCCTGCTTCCTGTCCGACTTCTGGGCGAGAAGCGAAGGCGAGGCCGATAGTGATTCCTGACGATCTCATTCAATCTTTCGATCTCATCCGCCAGGTAATGCTTCGGGTCTACACCTTGCCTATATGGGTGATAGGCCAGATAGTCGAATGTACCGACTCCTCCCAACTGAAGGAAGGTATCCAGCCATTCGAACGGGTTCATTGTTGCTCCAGTGTAACCCGACAGGCCTCCAAGGAAAAGTTCGGCCTGGCTATTTGTCCTTCTGGGATCGGTCGCGTTGACCGTGTCAACTGCATAGCGGGCTAGGCGATAGAGGTGAACGTATCCTTTGATGTCCAGATCGTCCTTATCTCTTGCCCAGCTGCTCCAGAGACCATTTTGCTCGCTCGCCAGTTGCCAGTACTTAACCCCGGGAAAACGGTAGAGGTAGAACTTTAACATGCTGACGTAGTTATCCGGGCGCATATTGCGCCGGAAGATCTCCGGGTCCATGTCGTCGTGTGGGTAGTCGTGAAAGAGGAACAAAACTTCTATGCCGTTGGTCTTTGCGGCTTTGACGAGTCGGTCTAGTCTTTCCAGCTCGCCTTGACCCCAGCGGTCGTAATTGCTCATCCAGACGTCGGTCCGAATGAGTTTTGTTCCTAGCCGATCCATGAGCCAGATTACCTCGTCGTCGAAATGCTGTTCGCAGATTCCGACTTCAAGGCCTTTGGCAGGCGCGGCTGCGAACAAACAGAGGACTACGAAAAGGGCAATCAGTGATCTCATCTTTCGGGCTCCTTTGTAGCTGATTTGTTAAGAGTACTTAAAACTTACACGAACAGTGTAAATTATATCATAATTTTAGTGAAAAGTCAAAGTTTGGAGATTCTATTTTGACAAATAGCGTATCTATGATACCTTCTAGTCAATTCTTTGATAACTGGAGGGAGATAAGCATATGAAGAAAGAACAGCCGGGGCGTTCTCTTTTAGCAAAAATTCCCAGATTTATCATTATCTATTTATTTGCATTCAGTTCTTCTATGGTTTTTGCCGAGTCAGCAAAAACTCAATGCCACCCGCGGATTTCCATTGAAGTAAAAGAAGATATATTCGGTCTTGCGCCCGTAGAAGCTAAGGAGATGTTTGAGGGTCTCTTTTGTGAAATCAGGGAAGAGGTGCTATCACAGGGGCCGGATGACTTGAATAAAAAAGAACGTAGACTGGTTCGGAATGTCTTACGATCTTTAGATGGTCGCAGGGGAATTAAGATCGTGATAGATGACGATGAGCGGATTGCCTATGTGCGCTCTGTCTGGTGGCCTTTACCACTTGGTCCCAAGATCATATATCTGAACCCGTTCATGTTCAGTAATGGCGGCCCCATCAAGCTTTATGAGGAGAAGAGCGAGAAAGAAAGACCGGATCTAGGTTTTAATCCACAAGAACAGGAGAATTTTAAGCACATCCTTCTACACGAATTAGTTCATGTGTCGGAGAGATTTCTCATAGGGCAAGACAGTGCTGTCAGGATCGCAAATTATTATTTCCCTCCAAAGATGGCTGGAATAGTTGTACATTAGTATAAAAAAGAGGCACCGCGTAGGTGCCGTTTTATTTCGCATGTTTGTAGATATAGCTTTGGACCATGACTGTTATGGAGAGGATGCCGCCCGCATATTGGCCTGCGGCAACAATATGCTCTCCAACCAAGAGCATGTATGTCCCGAAGAGGGCATAGGCAGCGATGAAAAGCCACCATGTCGTTCTCGGCCCGCTTTTGTAGATATTTTCTTGCCAGTTGCCATAAACCTGTGGCGGTAGAGCCAGGATAAACAGCCAGGAGGAAAGACCCCCGAATTTCAGTAGAAGATCTCCTAGGGTTTCCATAAGTCACCTCTTTTAAAGAACTGATTTTGGTTCAAGTATTACAACCTTGTAAAAACTTGTCAATCTGATTTTAGGGGCGTACTTTAGGGATAGTAGATTTAATAATAAGGGTGTGCGAAATGACAAACCAGGTCTGCGAGAATGATGCCAGATTAGCCTCGGAGTATATCACAAAGCATTTTGGCCCTGCAGCGACAGCCGATCTGGGAATTGTTTTGGGTACTGGCTGGGGAGACTCCCTGGCGCTGTCTTCGGAGACGGGGCTGGCGCTTCGACAGATTCCCGGATTTAAATTCCTCGGAGAACTCCATGGCCATGACCGTAAGCTTATTCACACTAAAATTATGGATCGAAATGTCTGGGTTCTAAAGGGCCGGATTCACCTTAATGAGTCTCCCTTTGGCGAACATGTGCCGAGAATGGTTAGGCTTCAGATAGAAACGCTCATCAAGCTCGGTGTCCGTAATTTGATCATTACGAATGCCGTCGGTAGTCTGGTGGAGCACATATCTGTCGGCGATGTTGTTATTGTGAACGGATTCGTAACCGTTTTTGCGCCTCCCATGCCTCTTTGGGTCGGTGAGTTTTGCTCGCCGGAGGACGCCCTGGACGGTCAATTTCAAAATATCGCGGAAAGAGCCGGACGAGATACTATCCAGACGCATCGCGGCGGACTGGTGATGCTAAGAGGGCCTTTTTTTGAAGGACGTGCCTTAGATAAGAAGCTTCTCTTAAAATCTGGTGCAGTGGTAGTCGGTATGAGTATGTTGCCGGAAGCATGCATAGCCTCCCTCTATGGTGTCAGAGTTTTGGGCCTCTCGTTTGTTACGAACGATGCCGTTGAGGAACATTCACACGAAGATAATATCAGTCGAGCTAAAGCGCATTCCATGCGTCTCGGAGAATTCTTAGAGAAAATAGTTGCGGCCATACCAGGAAGGTAGGCCGTTTTTTTATTTTATCTTAATACGGCTCGTGTTAATATAATTACTAATGACAGAGCTTCTCCCATTTTTTATAGTACTTTTCGCTGGGTTATTCTTTTCGGAAGTTTTTAGCCGTCTTCATCTGCCTTGGGTGGTGGCTTTAATATTGGCTGGAGTCTTTATCGGTCCTTTTGGCCTAGATCTTTTTACCCCGAATGCAACACTAGAATTCTTGGGCGAGATTGGACTGGTCTTCTTGATGTTCATGGCTGGCCTAGAGATCAAACTTTCAATTTTCAAGGAGTCCAGAGGCGGAGTATTTACTCTATCTTTTCTTAACTCCGTCGTGCCCTTTTTGGTGGGGTTCGGGATAGGCTGGTTCATGGGATACGGTATGGCGACATCGCTTCTTTTAGGTATAGTTTTCATCTCTTCCTCAATAGCGGTAGTCATCCCTTCGCTTGAGGTAAATAATGTTTTGCGTTCAAAGCTGGGCAGATCTATTGTCGGTGCGACAATAATTGAAGACGTATTGAGCTTAGTCTTGCTTTCGGTACTGTTGCAGACGGTAAGCCCCGCAGCTAGATTGCCTCTACCTCTTTTCTACTCACTTCTTTTCCTGACGGTCTTTATCTTGCGCTGGGTAATTATAAAAGTCAGAGCTCACTTCGCAGGTCATGACCATGTAGACATATTCCAGCAAGAATTTCGTTCAATTTTTGTGATTTTAATAGGAACAGTTGTGTCATTCCAGCTTCTGGGTTTGCATCCGATTGTTGCCGGGTTCTTTGCCGGTTTAGTCTTGTCCGAATCAATCACTAGCGTTGTTCTAAAAGAAAAACTCAGAGCTATCAGCTACGGTATTTTTATACCCATATTCTTTGTAATCATAGGTTCAAAAACAAATTTGGGTATCTTTAGCCAAACAAGCGGCGTTTTGCTGGTGACATTAATGATCGTTGTCGGTTCGATGGGGGCCAAGTTCCTAAGTGGTTTTACGGCAGGGAAGATAGGTAAGTTGCCAAATTCGCAGAGTGCTCTTATGGGCTTAGCTACGATGCCCCAGCTTTCGACGACCCTTGCTGTGGTTTTCGCCGGTTCGGCCCTTGGTATTTTTGACCAGACATTAATTACGGCTATGGTCATTTTAAGTATTGTGACCACATTCTTCAGCCCGCTGTTGATAAAGGTTGCCGTTAGGTATATACGACCCGAAACTCTATACGTAACTAGCAAATAGTTGTCAATTGTGCGGTACAGCCAGTTTTTTTATACTCTAATCAAATACAGCTCTTTGTCATTCATACGAAGGAGGAGCCATGCTCACAGAAATCCCTGTAGTTGATCCTAATTTAGCGAGACGCTCATCTCGCGACATGACTGAATTTGTAGAAACGGTGGGAAAGGCATTCCACGACGTGGGTTTTTTGTTCGTGAGGGCACCGGATATAGCGGAGAAGCTACCGCCTGTCTACTCTCAGATGAGAAAAGTTTTCAATCTGCCAGTAGAGATCAAGGGCAAGTATGCTCATCCTGAATTCGGACATCAACGCGGTTGGACTCCGCCGCGAACCGAGATTGCCATAGCTTGCCGTCACGCAGGTCCCAGAGGAAGCGAATTGCCGGACGAGAAAGAGAATTGGTTTGTCGGTCCTCAATTTGAGAAAGATCATCCGTTAGTCAGGAACTTCCCGTTGTCGTATCCGCCTATCGGCAATGTTTGGCCGACAGCTGAGGCACCTGATTTTCGGCCGGCGATGTGGAATTTGTATAACATGCTGATGATCTACGGTCGGGATATTCTCGATGCCGTCGGTCAGCATTTGGGTAAGCCTGATAATTTTTTCAGGGAAATTATCAGCAATGCGCCGTCTCCAATGAGGGCAATTCATTACCCGCCGGTCTCCATGGACCAGATCGGCAAAATAGCTTGGGCATGTAAACACACCGACATCAATCTGATAACGGTTCTACCGGCTTCGACTAAGCCCGGACTCTGGATACGCAGAAGGGATAAAGTCTGGATTCCCGGTACTGCTCCCGAGGGATGCGTGATCGTTCAGGTCGGTGATGTTCTTCAGTACCTGACCGGCGGTGAGTTGCTGTCTGCCTGGCACGAAGTTCGTCCACCGAAAAGCCCGACGACCGAAGGACGGTTTTCCGCAGCTCTTTTTATCCATGCTCGGCCAGATGTCATGCTCGAACCGGACGTTGAAGGATATCCTCCCATGCTGGACTATGACTTTTTCACTAAGCGAATGGTGGATATCGGACTATTTGATCCGAAAATGCTCCAGAATTGATATCGGCAGAAATGCCGATTTTTTCTTTTTAAGTCGATAATGGACGAAAAACCATTTTTATACTAGGATAAACTCATATATATGCGTACTAACATTGCTGAGACGAAAAATATGGCGGAGGGTACTGTCGACCTTTTCGGCTGGGTTAACGGCCGCCGCGACCATGGCAAAATCATTTTTATAGACCTGAGAGATAGGTCGGGTTTGGTCCAGGTTGTATTTACTCCTAAGCAAGAGGATATGTACAAGCTGGCCGAAACATTCCGCTCGGAATGGGTTCTGCATATTACCGGTAAGGTTGCGAAAAGGCCGGAGGCGATGATGAATAAAGAGATAGAAACCGGAGGAATAGAGATTCAGCCGGAGACCGTTGAGGTTTTGTCTGAATCAAATACTCCGCCGTTTGATTTAGATACCGACGGTATGGATATTGGCGAGGAGCACAGGATGAAATACAGGTACTTAGATCTGCGACGTGAGAGAATGCGTGATAATTTAATGTTGCGCCACAAGATAGTTAAGTTCATACGGGACTTTTTGGATGAAAAAGAGTTTTGGGAAGTGGAAACCCCGATTCTTACAAAATCCACACCCGAAGGTGCTCGAGATTACGTCGTACCTTCGCGTCTTTACCCGGGTAAATTCTTCGCTTTGCCCCAGTCGCCGCAGCAATACAAGCAGCTTTTAATGACTGGTGGTGTTGAGAAATATTTCCAAATAGCCAGGTGTTTCAGGGACGAGGACACTAGAGGTGATAGACAGCCTGAATTTACTCAGATGGATTTGGAGATGAGTTTTGTAAACCGCGAAGATGTTATGGCGCTGAACGAGGCCTTATTGATTGAGATAGTGCAGGAGCTGATGCCGGAAAAAAAGATACAGGAAATGCCCTTCCCGAGGCTGACGCACAAAGAGGCAATGGAGAAATATGGGACTGATAGGCCTGACTTGCGAAAAGATAAGGATGATCCAAATCTTTTGGCTTTTGCCTGGATCGTTGATTTTCCATTTTTTGAGAAAGACAAAGAAGGGGGTTGGACTTTTACCCATAATCCATTCTCTGCTCCGCAGCCGGAACATTACGAGTGGATGATGAATAAGGAAAAGATCGGTGAGGTATTAACCACGCAATACGATGTTGTTTTGAACGGCTTTGAGATCGGCGGCGGAAGTATCAGGAATCACAAGCCAGAAGCTCTTAAGAGAGTCTTGGAGATAATTGGAATAAATGAAGAAACAATACAGAGCAACTTCGGGCATATGCTTGAAGCGTTCTCTTACGGCGCCCCGCCGCATGGCGGAATCGCTTGGGGCTTAGACAGGTTAGTTGCTATTTTGGCTAACGAGCCGAACATCAGAGAGGTTATAGCTTTTCCAAAGACAGGGGATGCTCGAGACCTAATGATGGACAGTCCTTCGGAGCTCGAGAAAAAGCAGCTCGATGAGCTGCATCTCAAGATAGGTAAATAATATTTATGGGTATCGATGCGTTTAAAGACACTACTGATAACAATTATACTGGGAGCAATCGCTGGAACAGCTGTTTTTTTTCTTTTTGTTAAAACAGACACCGAGTCTGCCTCAAATATATTCCCGGGAGAGTTAGCGATACCGGTAAGCACTCCGATCCCGCAGGCCTTCATACTGCCAATCTCTGAGACTAACTACCTACCCATCAGGAATTTTAACATAATTGAGCCAGCGGTGAATGCCAAAGCCGCAGCCCTTTTTGATGTTAACTCCGGCCGTTTTCTTTACTCAAAGAATGTGAAGCAGCAGCTGCCGATAGCTTCTCTCACCAAACTGATGAGCGCTATCGTAATACTGGAGAATCTGGACCTGAATGATATATATACAGTGTCCGTTGAAAATCTAAACGTTGATGGACAAGGAGCTCAGCTTTACAAAGATGAGCAACTGAGAGGAATTGATCTGCTGAAGATAATGCTTATTAAATCTTCAAATGATGCTGCGCTGGTCTTTGCTTCGGAGGCAAGAAATAAGGGTATAGACTTTGTAGCTGAGATGAATGCGAAAGCGCTGGAGCTAGGTATGACCAGTACTAGATTCAGCGACCCGGCCGGACTTGATGATAACGGGGCCTTTTCAACGGCTTTTGATCTGGTAAAATTAATCCATCACGCTTCGGGGCATGATTTGATAGCAGAGATACTGACGACCAAGACTGCTACGGTTGCTTCGGTTGATGGTAAAATTAGCCATTATCTAACCAATACTAATGTTCTATTGGGACAAATACCCGGTATAATTATCGGGAAAACGGGTTATACCGACGGAGCTTCGGGCACTATGGCGTTGGAGGTTGGTATCAACGGAGGACGAGACCGGTTGATAAGCGTAGTTCTTGGTTCCGACGATGCATCTGCAAGGTTTGTAGAAACGGTAAAAATAATTGAATGGGCTAAATCAGCCTATCGCTGGCGGTAATAAATAAACATGCAAGAAATTTTCACAGTATTCAATGTAGTCAGAATATTCGTAGTTTCCACTCTTGGTTTTTTTGTCACTCTTTTACTGACACCGCTTTGGATGAAGGTTTTGTATAAATACAAGCTTGGCAAACAGTTAAGAACCGAGGGCGCACCAATTTTTAATAAAATGCATAAAGAGAAGGAAGGAACTCCGACAATGGGCGGAGTTTTGATTTGGGGTACGGTTACCGTGATTACTCTTCTTTTCTGGTACTTGCATCAAAGCATTGATGGATTCTGGTCCCGGGTGAATTTCTTTTCTCGCGGACAGACTTGGCTGCCGTTGGGAGCTTTAATTATTGCCGGCGTAGTTGGATTAGCTGATGATCTCCTGGGTGTATTTCGAATTGGCCCGAAAGGCGGCGGATTGAAAATGCGTCATCGCTTGCTTCTCTACACTCTTGTAGCGGCTGGCGGCGCCTGGTGGTTTTACTATAAGCTTGGCTTCGATGCTATTAATGTACCTTTCCTAGGAGATTTCGCCGTAGGTCTGTGGTATATCCCATTCTTCATCTTGGTTATAGTAGCGACGTCTTTCTCGGCCAATGAGACGGATGGCCTAGATGGTTTAGCCGGAGGAGTATTTTTGACAATGTTTGCCGCTTACGGAGCAATCGCTTTTGATCAGGGCAGGATGGATTTGGTGGTATTCATAGCTGCCATTATCGGTTCGCTGGTAGCGTTCTTGTGGTTCAATATTTTCCCGGCAAAATTCTTCATGGGTGATACCGGTTCGATGTCTCTTGGTGTCATCTTGGGTATAATTGCAATGCTGACCAATACTCCTTTGCTGCTCATTCCTATCGGAGTAATTTTCGTGATTGAATCACTCTCAGTAATTATTCAGATAGCCTCGAAAAAACTGCGGGGCAAAAAGGTATTCATCTCTTCGCCCGTTCATCATCATTTTGAGGCTAAGGGCTGGCCTGAAACCAAGGTAACGATGAGGTTCTGGATGATATCTGCCATCGGTGCCATTATTGGTTTGATAATCTTCTTGGTAGATTCTAAAATCCCACCGCTCTTTTAGCAGGATTTTGTTCTTATGACCAAATCAGCTAAAATACTCACTGCTTTAACTTTTGTACTTGTAGTTTTTGGTTTGACGATGCTTTCGTCCGCCGGCATAGTAGACGGTCAAAAAACATTCGGCTCTTCATATTACTATCTTGGTCATCAATTACTTTTTGGCGTCCTGCCCGGCCTAGCCTTGTTTTTCATATTTTCCAGGATTAACTATAAATTCTGGCGCAAGATATCTTTGCCTTTGCTATTGGTCACAACCGGATTATTGGTTTTGGTTTTTGTACCTGGCGTAGGCTACGGACTCAAAGGAGCCCAGCGGTGGGTTGATATAGGATTCTTTAGATTCCAACCTTCCGAATTTTTAAAACTTGCGCTTGTTGTCTATTTGGCTGCTTGGTTCAGTCGTCATGACGGACGAATGAACAGCGGCTCATATTCCATAGCACCATTCTTCCTGGTGCTTGGTTTCGCCGGTCTGCTTCTATTACTTCAACCGGATATGGGTACTTTGGTGCTGGTTACCATAATGGCCATATCAATGTATTTTTTTGCCGGAGTTTCTATAAAAAGATTTATAGCCTTGATCTTAGTCGTTGTATTGCTACTTGGCGTATTCTCTTTTCTAGAGCCATATCGTTTCAACCGTCTCAAATCATTCATTAACCCGGCAGTCGATACGCAGGGGACCTCATATCATATAAATCAGGCTCTTTTGGGAATCGGTTCAGGCGGTGTATTCGGAGTTGGTTTCGGCCAGAGTCAGCAGAAGGTTTATAACTTTTTACCCGAACCGGTAGGGGATTCGATTTTCGCAATCATTGTGGAAGAGCTTGGTTTTGTCGGGGCGGCAATTTTGCTTGGCCTATTCCTTGCCCTAACTTTAAGTATGGTGCAGATCGCCAAGAACGTTAATATGGAATTCGGTAAGCTCCTCGTAATGGGAGCCGTGGTTTGGGTGTCCGTGCAGGCTCTTATTAACATCTCTGCTATATCCGGGATCATACCTCTTACCGGAATACCCTTACCCTTTATTAGTTTTGGAAGTTCATCCCTTGTGTCCGTTCTGGCAATGCTGGGCATAGTAGCTAACGTTGCACAGCATTCATAACAAAACAGCCCTTTCGGGCTGTTTTAGTTTACTTTTGTACCGTTGCCTTTGTGAGTCTGGACTTCAGCCTGCTTGCCTTGTTCTTCTTGATAGTCTTGCCTTTGGCCGCTTTATCCAAAGCCTTGTATACCTTGGGTAGTAATTCCTTAGCTTTATTGAAGTCCTTATCGGTTATAGCCTTACGGAAGTCTTTGATTAAAACACGGAAGCTGTGCTTCCTTCTTTTGTTATGAACCTGCTTTCTTTTTGATTGTCTTAGGGCCTTTTGGGCCGATTTTGTTATTGGCATATTAGTTTTGTTATTCTAATATCATTTGCCTATTTTGGCAATGGTTGGCATATATTTAAGCATCCAGCTTGTTCCTTATCTTCAGCATCTGTTCTCTGAGGAACATGGCACGTTCGAACTTTAACTCTTTGACTGCCTTTTCCATTTCTCTGGTCATTCTTTCTATCTGTACCTCAACCGGCAGTTTATCGAAGTCTTCCTTGTCTTCTGGATCGTAACTGTACCATTTGCTGATTTTAGCTTTTTGGGTGGTCTGTAGGCTAGAGCGTTTTATCTCTTTCTTAATACCCTCTGGAGTTATTCCATGCTCCGCATTGTATTCTTCTTGAACCTTGCGTCTGCGCTCGGTTTCTTTGATGGCATTAGTCATCGAACGCGTGACTTTGTCGGCGTACATTATGACATGCCCGTTTAAGTGTCTGGCTGCGCGTCCCATGGTTTGAATCAGAGTGGTCGCATTGCGCAGAAATCCTTCTTTGTCAGCATCCAGGATGGCGATGAGAGAGACCTCGGGTAAGTCTAAACCTTCACGGAGCAAGTTTACTCCGACTATGACGTCGTAGTTGCCCAGACGGAGGTCGTGGATGATCTCCAGTCTTTGCAGAGTTTTTATCTCTGAGTGTATGTAGTTTACTTTAATTTCGTTGTCGGCCAAATATTCTGAAAGGTCTTCGGCCATTCTCTTTGTCAAAGTAGTGATTAATACTCTGTGACCGTTGGCAACTCTCTTCTTAATTTCTCCCATCAGATGATCAACCTGATTTTTTGTCGGCTGGATCTCTATCGTCGGATCGAGCAATCCCGTAGGCCTGACCAGCTGCTCAATAATTCCAGTTTTGCCTGATTTCTTTAATTCATATTCCTTAGGCGTTGCTGAGAGATATACCGTTTGATTTATGCTTTTCCTGAATTCATCAAAACGAAGGGGGCGATTATCCAGGGCAGAAGGCAGACGAAAACCGTGCTCAACCAATGTGGCTTTTCTGGAGTAGTCACCGCTGTGCATTCCGTTCAGCTGGGGAATAGTCAAATGTGATTCATCAATTATTGTGAGAAAATCACCCTTGGTCTTGAAGAAGTCTATGAGGGTGTATGGCGGAGCGCCTGCTTTACGGAAATCCAAATGTCGGGAGTAGTTTTCGATCCCGTGGCAGTAGCCCGCCTCCTTTATCATCTTCATGTCATTTTCTGTTTTGTGCTGCAGCCTTTCTGCCTCAAGATATTTGCCTTCTTTCTCAAGTTTTTTGACATGCTTCTGCGCCTCAGTTTTGATGTTCTCAATGGCCAAGTCAATCTTATCGTTGCTGGCTATCCAATATTTAGCCGGGAAGATCTTAGCTTCAATAATCCTTTCATACTTCGGGTCCTGATAGAGGACTGATTCAAGATCAATATTATCGGCAACATATATTTTATCTATCTTGTTGCCATTAAGTTTAACTTTGGTTATGAGGTCGCCGGTGGATGAGACGATTTCAAATTCAGTCGCAGTTTTGCGGAAGGTTCCTCTCTTTAATTCAACTTCCTGTCCGTATTGCAGTCTTAGTAACCCTGCGACAAGATCTTTGCTAGAAATTTTCTGACCCTCGAAAAGGTCCAGAGAGAGGTTGCTGTAATCTTCCGGCGATCCCAGGTTATATATGCAAGAAACGGAAGCGACTATGATGACGTCATCTCTGGTCAAAAGCGCCTGGGTTGCAGCGTGCCTGAGCCGGTCGATCTCTTCGTTGATCTTGGCATCCTTTTCGATATATGTGTCGCTATGCGGAATGTATGCCTCTGGCTGGTAGTAGTCGTAATAGCTGACAAAGTAGTGGACAGAGTTCTGCGGGAAGAATTCTTTGAATTCCTGATAGAGCTGGGCAGCCAGTGTTTTGTTATGCGAAATTACCAATGTCGGTTTTTTAACATTGGCGATGACGTTAGCCATAGTGAAGGTTTTACCCGAACCCGTTACACCGAGAAGCGTTTGGTGCTTTGAGCCATTTTTAAGACCACGAGTAAGTTTCTCGATGGCTTCCGGCTGGTGACCGGTCGGTTTAAATTTTGAGTCAAGCTTGAACATTTTTGTTTGTAAATACCGGGTGTTTAGAATATATTAGATATATATGATCGGATACATTGCAGGAACCGTGCAGGCCGCCTCAGATAAGTACATTATTGTTGATGTAAGAGGGGTCGGCTACAGGGTGACCATACCTGAAAAAATAAGGAATAGTATAGCTAAAATTGGCGAAGAAGTCAAGCTATTTACCCACTATTCTTTGAGTCCCAGGGATGGCGCCGTAGAGCTCTACGGCTTTACCACGCCTGAGGAGCTTAATTTTTTCGAACTGTTAACGACGGTCTCCGGCATAGGTCCGAAATCGGCCCAGAGTATTCTGGCCTCGGCTGATCTCCAGTCGCTCCAGATAGGAATAATACGCGGAGACGCCAAGTATTTGAGGAAAGTTTCTGGAATTGGAGAGAAGACCGCCCAAAGATTAGTACTTGAGTTAAAAACAAAAGTGATGACTGCAGATCTTGGAGCGTCGGAAGGCGTCAGTACGGATTCAGAGGCTATCGATGCTCTTGTCGCACTGGGATACTCGGAGTACCAGGCCAGAGATGTTTTAAAGCAGATGGGGAATAGCGCGTCAACTACGGAAGACAAGATTAAAAACGCTCTCAAATTATTGGGAGGACATAAGTAAGAGCTCATTTCACAATGTCGGATTCTTTTTTACAATCTAAAGAATGGATGGACTTTCAGCGCTCGCTTGGACGGGTTGTTCTTGAATACGACAAAGAGGGAATTTCGGCTAAGATCATCAAACGCGATATCTCTCTTGGTAAAAACTACCTTTATATACCCCACGGACCGTCGATGGATTTCAACAAAATGACTGGTGGCTTCAGGGATCCCGTCAAGAATTTTATTAAATATTTGAAAGAGCTGGCGCACAGGCATAAGTCTGTATTTATTCGAGTAGAACCTTTGGCAGATAACGTGGCGCAGCTTTTGGCTGAGGCCGGGTTCAAGAGATCAAAGAAAGAGATACAGCCTGGCAAGACGGTGATAATTGATCTTGAAGGCGAAGAGCTGGATATGCTCGGGCGCATGCATCACAAGACGAGATACAATATTAAGGTCGCGGAGAAGCACGAGATAAAAGTAAAAGAGAGCAGGGACCTGAATTCATTTTTGGAATTGCTGAAACAAACTACGGAGAGAGATAATTTTTCTTCTCACTCCCCAAGCTATTACCAGGACCTAGTCGGTTTTTTCAGCGGACAGGAAGATTTTAAAGTTAGATTGTTCTTGGCCAGTGAAGATGATAAAGATATCGCCGGGGCCATTGTATTAGTCTATGGCGAGACCGGATACTATCTCCACGGCGCATCTGACTACAAATTCAGATCGATGATGGCACCACATATGCTCCACTGGCAGATCATAAGAAAATTGAGAGAAGAAGGCGTAAAGTACTATGACCTCTGGGGTATAGATGCAAGTAGATGGCCTGGTGTCACTCGCTTTAAGCTGGGCTGGGGTGGGCGTACAGTTGAGCATCCCGGATCTTTTGATATGAAGGTGTCTTTCTTCTGGTATCTGATGTACGGAATTGTAACTAAGATTAGAAAGTAGATGTATAAAGAGAATAAATTATTGAACAAACTATTGGATTTGGGCAGGAAGATAATTCCTAAGCCCGTTTTTAAATTTGCTCAGCCGAAATATCACTGGATGCTATCCATGATCGGCGCGATAGTCTACGGATTTCCGTCCAAGTCGATGGCAGTGATAGGGGTCACCGGTACCAAAGGCAAGTCGACGGTAGTGCATATGGTCAGTAAAATACTGGAGGATCAGGGACAGTCGGTCGCGGCTATCGGGTCTCTTGGATTTAAGATAAAAGATAAGACTTGGCCGAATACCTTGAAGATGACTTTGCCGGGAAGATTTAAACTTCAGAACTTTCTTTCAAGGGCAAAGAGAGCGGGTATTGAGTACGTTGTACTTGAGGCGACATCTGAGGGTATTGCCCAGAATCGCCTTGTCGGCATTGATCTAGACTGTGCCGTTTTTACGAATCTCCATCGGGAGCATTTGGAAAGCCACGGCTCCTTCGAGAATTATATGAATGCCAAAAGAAAACTATTTGCCAAAACCAAAGGCAGACATGTTTTAAATATTGACGATTCTAACTTTGAAAAGTTTGCCAACTATCAGGCAAGACATAAGATCACTTACGGGTTGGAATGGGGTATGCTCACTCCTACTAATTTAAGAGCTAAGAGAGAAGACCTGAATTTAAAAATTATCGGCGATTTCAATATACGAAATGCACTTGCGGCTTTGGGTGTTGCTTATGCTTATAACCTGAATATGGATGAAGCTGTTGCTTCGCTCAATGCCATAGAATCCATTCCGGGCAGGATGGAAGTTTTTGAATCGAAAAAAGATTTTAAAGTCATCGTTGATTATGCCCACACTCCAGATTCTCTCGAGGCCGTATACAAAAATTTAAAACCGGATGCCAAGAAATTGATCTGTGTTTTGGGTGCTGCTGGCGGCGGCAGAGACAAATGGAAGAGGCCGGAGTTTGGGAAAATTGCTTCAAACTATTGTGATAATATAATTCTAACTAATGAGGATCCCTTCGATGAAGACCCGAATGAAATTTTAGACCAGGTAGAATCAGGAGTTGCAGATAGCGCAAAGCACGAAAGAATAGTGGATAGAGACGAGGCGATAAAGAAGGCTATATCAAAAGCCGAGGCTGGAGACATTGTTATCATAACCGGCAAGGGATCTGAAACTTCAATTGCTTTGAGAGGTGGTCAAAAGAAAGAGTGGTCGGACAAAAATGAGGTTTTAAAAAACTTGCAAGATTAAAAAACTATGGTATATTCCTGTGTAGCTCATTAATTTTGGGAAGGAGTAAAGGATGAGAAAACCGAAACCCAAAGAGACAGAGTTAGAATGTGCTCGCAAGGTAATGAGAGCTTTACGGGATGCAACCGAATGCGAATTCGGATTCGAGTGCTTTGTCTCACGCTCCAATGTCTTGAAGGCCTATGAGGCGTATTGTCTGAAGTTCGGCAAGCCGGAAAGGCTGGAGAAAACACACGTTCACTGACGAGACTGGCATGGGCGTAAAAGAAAGTAGACCATATACTTTGTAGATCCGGGCGGAATTTTAGCCCGGTCTTTATTTTTTTAGACTATACTAATGAGCTTGACGCAAGTGTCTAATAGGTTTATGTTCAGGCTAGTTAGCTTAGCTGCTTAATAACTAACGAGGGGGCCGTGTTTGAGCCAAAAAATCAGTAAACCGTTGGATGCAGTGTTATTCTTCGACGAATGCGTATCCTGCCTTGAGGAGTGCACAAACGGTTGTGAACGCAACGAGAATATACTGTGCAAACATCGATTTAGATTCAGCTCATACGCTGTTTGCGGCAGGAAGGTCTCTGGCGGTCTGTCCGACTTTAGGGTCATTCTGAAGTTCATGCACCTGGTTCGCGGCAGAAAACTGCCTGTTACCATCTCTCCTTCGACTAAGCTCATTCTAGTCACCAGAGACAAACGTTTTCTGACTTCTGCTTCAAGGCAGTCCAAGACCAAGAAGGGTTCTTTGCTCGATTTCGATCATAAGAAAAGAATGGTCAGCTGGGGCGACACCACAGTTTCTCTACTCTTCGTAAGATGCAAGAATCCCGCCGGCAGTGTGCACGTTGACCTCAGATGTATAATCCGAGAGCTTAACGAGCTCTTTGAGTAAGTCATAGTTCCCCGCCAAGGGGAGCTTTTTTACGATAAGTTGGAAAAAAATATATAAATCATGCTATTATCTAAATATATGGAAGGCGACAGCAAGCCAGGAGCCGCTATATGGCTTTTAATAATAATTGTTCTTGTCGGCTTTGCCGCCGCTTTAACGTACTTCGGAAAAGTTAATCCGAATTCCAATACGGCCATCGACAACTCTTTCGCCAAGCCTACTGTTAGCAGGCAGGCAAGAGTTTACACGGTCTACTATGGATTTGGAGTTTTCAGCCCGACCAATATACGGGTACACATTGGCGACAGTGTCAGATTCCAAAATGACGGCAGTCTCCCCATACGGATAGTTTCCAGCACAATTAACGGAGTACCGGAACTTCCCGGCTTTGATAGCGTGGGGGATGTTCCATCAGACGGCGCTTTCACATATACTTTTAATAAGGATGGTATTTTCGGATACCACAATGCTAATAACTTAGCAGAAGAGGGCACGGTAATTGTTAGACCCCAGTATTAAATATATTTGATACGCAGATCTGCAATTATCGAAAATAAAAATGAAAAATCCGTTGACAGTGACAATAGAGTCGAAGATGGCAGCGATAATGGTTCTGCTTTTTTCAATTTTCTTGATAGGGCTACTCATGATAGCGATAAAGAATTTCAATACTGAGACTGAAATCTTGGGTGCTCAGGACCAGAATATTTTGAAGACGGTTTCGCCGCAAGAAAGATCATTGATTAACGAATGGCTTAGCGGCAGTGATACAGGACTGTCTGTTGAAGACGTAGGCTATCGCTACATAATCAAGAACTTTCCTGATAAGCCCTGGGCTAAATAGCTAGCTCCTCTTGATGGCCAAAATAGTTTTTAAATGGAATCTCTTTTTTAGGATATTGACGCTCTTTGCGATAGCTCAGGCGGCCGGTATTTATGCCGCTTATAGGCTTTTGCCTGAGTTGGAATTTGTTCAGCCGGGTCGCGTAAGCGATTTTAATTTTTATGACTTGCTTTTTCTGGCCGGTTTTATCGTCATATTCGTACTGCTCATTAAAAGATTCAGAAAGGCCGGCTCAGTTTTCTTTCGGGTATTTCTAGCTCTGATAATTTTTGCCGGAGCTCAGGCTTTTCTCAGTATTTGGTTCGGGCCGAATATATCGGTTCTTATAACCATAGCTCTGATATTCTTGTTCTGGTTTTTTAATAACGTTTTCATTCAAGACCTGATCATGCTTCTGACTTTCGCCGGCATTGGTGCCGTGTTGGGGCTGTCTCTTACCCCGACGGCCGTCGTGCTGATTCTGGTAGGATTTTCTTTCTATGATATTATTGCGGTGTATAAGACGAAGCATATGATAAAGCTTGCGGAAGCAATGATTGAATCGAGGGCCATATTCGGGTTTGTCATTCCAGGTTCTGCTAGGGGGTTGAAGGAGCGTATGTCTAAAGTTGCACCTGGCGATCAGTTCATGATCCTTGGTTCCGGCGATGTAATACTGCCGATGCTTCTCTCCGCTTCGCTAGTCCGAGTTTCAATGCTACAATCAGTAATTGTTGCAGCTTTTTCACTTTTAGGACTTTTATTAATGCATTTAATTTTCACTAACCAAAAGATCCGTCGGCCGATGGCTGCCCTTCCGCCGATTGCGATGTTGACCGTCATAGGATATTTGGTTGCGATATTTTTCTAAATGAAGATAACTTTTTACGGTGGTGCCCGTCTGGTGACCGGTGCCAACTACTTGCTCGATCTTGGAAGCGCAAAACTCTTGGTTGATTGCGGTTTAAACCAGGGAACTAAATATGCGGAAGAGATGAACTATCAGGATTTTAAGTATGACCCGAAAGAAATCAAGTTTGTTTTTATCACCCACAGCCATATAGATCACATCGGACGCCTGCCGAAGTTATATAAAGACGGATTTAGAGGCAAGGTATATGCCACTACGGCGACCAGAGACCTGATGGAGATAGCTTTGCCGGATAACATGGGGCACATTGAGAGAGAGGCAAAAGATATGGGGCATGAGGCGTTATTCAGCAAGGAAGATATGAAGGGCATTTTGTCTCAGGTTGAGGGCTTGCACTACAATCAGGTAGTTGAACTCGTTCCTCCGAAAGACGGCCAAGGCGCTGTTAGAGCTATTTTGCATGATGCCGGGCATATTCTCGGTTCAACAATCGTCGAGATATTGTGGGAGGAGAACGGAGTCGTGAAGAAAATATATTTCTCCGGAGATTTGGGCAATCCGCCGACTCCGCTTTTGAAGCCGACCGTGAAAGTTAAAGATGCTGACTACATAGTCGTCGAGTCGGCCTATGGTGATCGAGTTCACGAAGAAAGAACTGAGAGGAGAAGCAAGCTGACAAGGATAATTAAGGAAACTATAAATCGCGGTGGAGTTTTGATGATTCCTTCCTTCGCCGTTGAGCGTACCCAGGAACTCTTATTCGAATTGAATGAAATGTTCAAGAAGAAAGAGATCCCAGAAGTGCCAGTTTTCATAGACAGCCCCCTAGCAATTAAAATGACCAGCGTCTACAAGAAACATTCGGAATATTTCAACAAGGAGGCAATGTATATTATTGAATCTGGTGATGATGTTTTCCATTTCCCTAATCTAAAGATGACATCCTCAACTGATCAGTCGAAGCAGATCAACGATGTGCCAGCCCCGAAGATCATCATAGCCGGTTCGGGCATGAGCCAGGGCGGTAGAATTTTGCATCATGAACGCAGATATCTATCTGATCCGAAAAGTACAATCCTTTTCGTTGGCTATCAAGTTGATGGCAGCTTGGGCAGGCGTATTCAGAGGGGAGAGAAGGTAGTTAAGATTTTCGGCGATTCTATTTCTGTTAATTGCGAGATAGAGACCGTGAGCAGCTATTCTGCTCATGCCGACCAGCCGGCTTTGCTCAAATGGATATCGGCTTCAACTAAAGAAGAGGGTGGTGAAGGTAATCTGAAAAAAGTCTTTGTTGTTCAGGGTGAAGAAGAGGCGGCTAAAACTTTGGCTAATCTGGTACACGACCGATACGGAGTAGATGCGGTGGCACCTGTTGAAGACGAAAGTTTCGAGCTTTGATTTGACGTTTCGGTTCGGCGGAGCTTTAATTAGAACAATAAGATTTTTCACAATAACAACGGAGGGCCATCATGGATGCCAAGGGTATATTCCTATCTCTTCAGCTACTGGATATTTTAACCACCATCTCTTTCCTATCGCTGGGTATCCAAGAAATGAACCTGGTAGTCAAATGGTTCATGGAGAATGTTGGTACCCTAGAAGGTCTTCTGTTGATCAAGCTATTCGCTTTCGTACTTTTCATCGTGGCCGTGTTGTTTAAGAAAGATAAGGTCATTGTCAGGGCAAATTATTTTTATGCCGTTCTCGTATCCTGGAACCTGTTCTGCATATATGTTGGATGAAAAATCTACAATCACAACCTCATAGCCACCGGCCGCGGGGTTGATTTTTTCTAGAATTCCTGTTATTATATTTTCTCAATGAGTGTCTTCAATATTCACAATATAAACATCAAAGACGAGCTTCCTTTGATACCGCTTAAAAACGTGGTTTTGTTCCCGCGTGTAGCGATTCCGCTTCTAGTTCAAAGGCCAAAGTCTATAAATAGTCTAGATTTTGCAACTTCCCAAGATCGCTTGGTGGTTTTTGTCGCGCAGAAGAACATATATGATGATGTCGACCAAAAGGATCTTTTTAAGATCGGTACTATTGGTAAAATATTCGAGATTCACAAACTGCCTGACGGATCTTCCAAGATAGACGTCGAGGGAATCGCCAGGGTTAAGATAAAGAACATCTCTCAGGTTGAGCCGTTCTTTAAAGCCAAAATTGAGCCGATAAAATCTCAAGACGGACCCAGTATTCAGGCCGAGGCTTTGGCTCGTGCGACGATAGAGCAGTTCAAAAAGCTGATAGAGATCAGGGGAGTCCCGGCTGCTTTGCAGGACATTACTTCTGCGTTAGACCAGGTCAAAGATCCTGAGCAGATCGTCTATCTCATCACTATTAACTTAAGTCTTGAGTTGAAAGATCAGCAGGACATCCTTGAGACTATAGACCCAATCGAGGGTTTGAAGAAAATTAACTTTTACATTTCCCGCGAGCTGGAAATAATTGATGCGGAGAAGAAAGTAGTCAAGGAAACCAAAAAGCAGCTCAACAAAATGCAGAAGGAAGTATTCTTGCGCGAACAGATGAAAAGCATTGAGAAAGAGCTCGGCATTGATGGAGAGAAGGGAGAGGTTGAGGCATTGAGAGCCAAGATATTAGCGTCCAAGATGCCTAAAGAGACGGAAGACAAGGCTTTAAAAGAATTGAATCGACTTGAGAAGATGCCGTCATTCAGCCCCGAGGTCTCGTATCTGCGCACCTACCTTGATTGGCTGGTTGAATTGCCATGGTCAAAGAAATCAGAGGGTAATGGCAGCAAGCTTGAACTCAAAAAAGCAGAAAAGATTTTAAATGAAGACCACTATGGTTTAAGAAAAGCCAAAGAAAGGATTTTGGAATATCTGGCCGTTCAAAAACAAGTCGGTAAAATCAGGGGACCGATACTTTGTTTCGTCGGACCTCCAGGTGTCGGTAAAACCTCCATAGGAAAATCTATAGCCCGAGCTTTGGGACGCAAATTTATTCGCGTATCTTTGGGCGGACTGAGAGACGAGGCTGAGATCAGGGGGCACAGGCGAACATATGTTGGAGCTATGCCCGGCAGGATCGTGCAGGGTATTCATGGAGCCAGTACTAAAAACCCGGTATTTATGCTTGACGAGATAGATAAAGTGGGAGTTGATTTCAGGGGCGACCCATCCGCCGCTTTGCTTGAGGCTCTTGATCCGGAGCAAAACAGCGCTTTTTCAGACAACTACTTGGAAGTGCCTTTTGATCTTTCCGATGTCTTGTTTATAACCACGGCTAACATGCTTGATACTATACCGCCTGCTTTGCGCGACCGTTTGGAACTTATTGAGTTTCCAGGATATACAGAGGAAGAAAAATTAAATATTTCTAAGAAGTATTTACTGCCTAAAATATTCAATGAGCATGGTTTGAAAAATGACATAATCAGCTTCTCCGACCAGGTGATCAGAGATGTGATTCAAAAACACACCCGTGAAGCAGGAGTTCGTGATCTGGAGCGCCAATTGGCGACTGTGGTCAGAAAAGTCACACGGCAGATCGTAGAGAAAAAAGCTAAAGGCAAGATTAAAATTACGTCTGCGACACTCCATAAATATTTGGGTCCGATAAAGTATACTCACCAGGAAGCCGAGAAGAAAGATGAAGTCGGAGTCGTTACTGGTTTGGCTTGGACTCCAGTCGGCGGCGAGGTGCTTTCTATTGAAGCATCAAAGATGCCTGGCCGTGGAAAACTTATCTTAACTGGTCAGTTGGGTTCTGTAATGAAAGAGTCAGTTCAAGCTGCCTTGAGTTATGCTCGTTCAAAAGCTGCAGGGCTAAACATTGAAGAAGATTTTTATAAAGACGATATTCACGTTCATGTACCATCTGGCGCCATACCTAAAGATGGACCGTCTGCTGGCATTGCCATGGCTACGGCGCTAATCTCTTTGTTTACTAAGAAGCAGGTCAGAAAAGACGTGGGCATGACAGGCGAGATAACTTTGCGTGGCAAGGTCTTGGAGATTGGCGGCGTTAAAGAAAAGATATTGGCTGCTCATCGTGCTGGGCTTAAGACGATCATTTTACCTGCGGGGAATAGGAAAGATATTGCCGAAGATGTGCCACCAGAGATTCGCCGCGATCTCAAGTTCAAATTTGTCAGTAAGATTGACGAAGTTCTCAAGGTAGCGCTCAAAAATTAAGCAGTTCTCCCATGTGTTTAGCGGCATTGTCTGTGGACAGGTTTTTTAATACAATTAGGTAATGCTAACTGAAAGCGAAATCATCATCAGGTTGTTGCTTGCCGCCGGATTAGGTGCAGTCATTGGTTTTGAACGAGAAAGAGCGCACAAGGTAGCCGGTTTGCGTACTCACGCTTTGGTTGCGATAGGTGCGGCATTACTCTCCGTTATTTCCATCCATGGGTTCGATGCCCTATCTAGCAAGGGAGTTTACGACCCATCTCGTATTATTTCTAATATTATTGTTGGTATCGGTTTTATAGGCGGTGGCGCTATCTTGCGCCAGGGTCCGCGAATAATCGGTACGACTACGGCTGCCACGTTATGGTTGGTTTCGGCAGTTGGTATCGCCGCTGGTATGGGTCTGTTCTATGTCGCGGTTACGGCTGCAGCTATTGGCTACGGAGTTTTGACTCTTCTATGGCAGGTTGAAGAAAAAGTAATCGGCAAGGTGTCGTACAAGCATATTGAGGCGCTAAGAGACGATGATGATGCTGGAACGTCTGAAACCAAATAAAAACTGGTATGCGGTTGCCACTATAGTCGGCTCTACCGTCGGCATAGGACTATACGGTATACCGTTTGCCTTTCAGAAAGCCGGTTTCGGGATCGGCCTTTTGTTTTTATTAGGCATTACTGGGTTAATGCTGTTTTCTCATTTTTTATACGGTGAGGTAATATTACGTACCCACAAGCGGCACCAGTTTGTAGGATATGTAAATCAATACTTAGGGCCGTGGGCCAAAAGACTGAATCTTTTAATATTCTGGGTGGCAATGTACGGCTCACTCGTCGGAGTGATCATTATTAGCGGAGACTTTCTGGCAAACATATTTTCTTCATACTTCCGTCTCTCTCCTTTTGGTTTCAGCACCATTTTTATTATTGCAGCTTCAGTTTTCATCTTCATGGGCCTAAAAACGGTATCTAAGTTTGATTATGTAATGATGCTAGTTTTTGGAGCCATAGTTGCTCTTATTGGTATCTATGGCCTGGGTCATTTTGATGTTGGTAATTTCACTATTGCGACCGGCGATTTCTGGTTCCTGCCGTTCGGGGTGATACTGTTTGCCATGAGTGGCATCACTGGTGTGCCTTTGGCAAGGGAGGTATTGATAGGTGAAGAAGAGAAATTTAAGAAAATTGTGATCTTAGGAACTCTGGTTCCATCCGCCCTGTACTTGATTTTCTCGCTAATAGTTGTCGGAGTCTCGGGAGACATTACTTCACCAGATGCTATTTCCGGTTTAAGGAACTCCCTCGGGCAGAAGGTAGTATTTATCGGTTCCGTATTCGGGTTCCTGACTTCTTCAACAATTTTTCTAAATCTTGCCACGTCTTTGAAAGAATCATTTCAACAGGATTTTCATTTCAAACATAGCTGGTCATGGCTTTTGGTGGTGGTGCCGCCTTACCTGCTTTTTTTGATCGGGGTGAGAAATTTCATTGATATTATCAGTTTGGTCGGAGGTCTGGCGGTAAGCGTATCAATGATCCTTCTGGTATTTACATATATCAATGCCAAGAAACATGGAGATAGGGTGCCGGAGTATTCGGTGCGCTTTCACCCGGTCTTATTATATTTGATAGTAGTGCTTTTTGGGCTGGGAGCTGCCTACACCATTCTCGTTAAATGATAAGAAAGCTGGAAAAAATAGTTTTTTATTTCCTGATCTTCGCCGTGCCTTTTCAGGTACGTTTTATCTGGGGCAGATGGGTCCAGCCTTTCAATGAGTGGACAGCCGGTTTCATCTACGGAACGGATATTCTGGTCATTCTGCTTTTCCTTCTCTGGCTGCTTCGAAGCCATCCCAAGCTTAGCCTGAGATTTAAAGCAGGAGATCCGAGTTTATGGCTTTTCCTATTCTTTGCTATCTCTGCTCTATCAATAATCAAATCAGGCATATTACCCCTCTCTTTCTATATTCTATTAAAGCTGGCTGAATTTATTGGCTTTTACTTTTATCTGAATCATAGCCTAGGCAGCACATTTCAGCTCAAGAGGGTTGTATCTGTGGTTGTGGCCTCCGGTTTCTTTCAGGCGGCGATTGGAATATTTCAATACGCGACTCAGTCCAGCCTTGGATTCAAGATCCTGGGTGAGAGCTTCCTGACTACCGAAACTCCCGGAGCTGCCGTATTCGTAGTCGACTCGGTTAAATACCTGAGAGTGTATGGCACTACACCGCATCCTAATGTTCTCGCCGCCTGGCTTTTTCTTGCGCTATTCGCTTTTTACTTTTGGTATTTCTATTACAATCGCAAAGGACTGAATGCCAAATCAATGGGCGTGTATGGAGTTATCCTGGTCGCTTTCTTTTTTACATTCTCGAGAGTCATAATCGGTTTATGGCTCCTAGGGGTGCTGATAAGACTTCTCATCTTATTCTTGAAGAATGACTTCAGGGGCATTTTGCATAAGGTAAAACGTAAACTCATTTTCATATCCGTTATCACGGTAATTATCTCCGGAGCTTTTGTAATTTCTTTTTGGCCGCAAGTGCAGTCTAGGATACATGTGTCTCTTGATGAGCAGGCGGTGACTCACAGGGTTTTCTATAACAATGTCGCCGGGGAGACTGCTATTGAAAGTCCTTTGCTTGGAGTGGGTATTGGCCAGTTCGTGCCCCACATGATGAGCAAGCTCAAATACTTGCCGGCGTATGTCTACCAGCCGGTGCATAATATTTACCTTTTGGTTGCAAGTGAAACCGGGTTTATAGGTTTAGCTGCTTTCGGGGCATTTCTATTCACACTATTCAGGAAGTTTTTCCGTCACCCTAGATTTGGCAAGCTGCATCACTACTCCTTTTTCATACTAGCCGCTTCATTCTTAGTAATGGGCATTTTCGACCACTTCCTCTGGACTTTACAGCAGGGGAGTCTAGTTTTCTGGCTCATGATGTCGCTGATAAACCTGGGTCCGGATATACGGGGTGTTGATAGTCAAATTTAAGGTTTTATGCTAGAATTACATCTATATGAAAATTAGTAATAAACTGACGATAGGCTTGATTTTAGCTGTTTTTGTCTTACTTACGCCATTTGCAAATGCCTCTGCTGAAGAAGGCAGATATTTTATTAAATCCACGAAGGGCTTCTGGAAGAATGCCCTTGGAGTCAGGCATAACTTTGAGAAAGGCTTTAGCGCTGAACTTTCTGATTTTCAGGTAAGATTGACGAAAATGTTTGGTGTCGAGATAGAGCCAATCAGTATTTTGCAGATATCCCCGGATGATTCGCAGCCGGTAATTGAGAAGAAGCCGACTGAAACCGGAAAGGCCGAACCAGCCAAGGGTAACAGCCAAAGGTATCTACCCTCAGACCAGACACCATGGGGTATTGAAACTGTTTACAATGATCCGTTGGTTCTTGCTACCTCCGGTGGCAAAGGCATTCGGGTAGCCGTCTTAGATACTGGGGTTACCATCTCGCATCCTGACCTGGAGGGAAGAGTTTCGGATTGTAAAGACTTTACTAACAGAAGATTTCCAATAATTGACGGTAAGTGTGCAGATAAGAATGGCCATGGTACGCACGTTGCCGGCATTATTGCAGCTGATGCCGGTTCCGACAATCTTGGAGTATATGGCGTTGCGCCTGAGTCTGAACTCTTGGCTTACAAAGTTTGCGGCGATAACGGTTCTTGCTACGCGGATGATGTAGCTTTTGCTTTGAGATCAGCTGCAGATCACGGTGCCAATATTGTTAATATGAGTTTTGGTACTAATAAAGATGTTGCTTTGATCCGCGATGCCATAAATTATGCCGCATCACAGGGAGTCTTGATGGTTGCCGCTGCCGGCAATGACGGTCCTTTCCCGGCGAGCTTGGATTATCCGGCCGCGTACCCGTCAGTTATTGCCGTGGGCGCTATTAGCCAATCACTGGCTGTAACCGACTGGAGCTCCAGGGGCATTAATTCCACAACCAAGCCATTCATCGTTGAAGAAAAAGACATTGAATTCGCTATGCCCGGTGAACACGTAGAATCTACCTGGAATAGCGGTAGTTATGTTATCTTGTCGGGCACTTCTATGGCGGCACCATTTACAGCTGGTTTGGCAGCTAAATTCTGGCAAGCAGATGCTGAAAATCCGATGGAATCAACTCGAGAATTACTTCATTCATTGGCCAGGGATCTATTCCCGGCAGGTGATGATGATCTGTCAGGATTTGGACTGATGAGAGTTCAATAAAATATAGTTCAACAAACTGCCCCGACTGTCGGGGCAGTTTTCTTATTAAATAGGTCTGATATACTTATGATATATGTCCAGAGTAAATAAGGTTATCCGGCATTTAGTTATATCGGATTTTGTTTTGAATTTTGCTTTTGGTCTTTTGGCCCCTATCTTTGCCGTATTCATTTTAGATAGTATTGATGGAGGATCTCTTACCGTTATCGGATTGGCTACAACCTTCTATTGGATCGCCAGGACAGCAACTACCGTGCCGTTATCAAAATTCATGGACAGAACAGACGGCGAGCGAGATGAATTTTGGTTTATGGTAGCAGGCACTATTTTAATGTCCACCGTACCCCTGTTCTATATTTTCGCTTCCTTGCCCTGGCACATTTATCTCATCCAATTCATATTTGGCTTGGCCAACTCGATGGCTATTCCTGCCTGGCGCATTCTGTTTACTGACCACATTGACCGTGGCCGCACTGGCTATGAGTGGTCGCTAGAAGATATAGCTATCGGGGTATCCGTTGGTATCAGCGCCTATTTGGGTTCAGTCATGGCTACCAAATTTGGTTTCGAGATCATATTCATTATTCTTGCCATTCTTGGTTATCTAGCCACGATCTTCATACTGCTCCCAATAAAAGATGATGCCGAGACCTTGGCGGAGTTGAGGTCGGCGGGCATGCTGAAAACTATCAAGCAGAAGCGCAAGAACCCCATTCCGATCCCAAAAGTAGACGGCATGAAGTAATCATGGCTAGCAATCAGGAACTCGTAAAAATTCTATTGGAAATGGCCGCCCTGCTTGATATGCAGGACGTCGCCTTTAAGCCGCGTGCATATGAGCATGCGGCTTATTCTATCCAGGTATTAGATCAGGAGGTGGCGGATATGTATGACAAAGGCGGACTCAAGGCATTGGAGGATATACCGGGCGTTGGTCAGGGCATTGCCGAACGCATTGAGGAATACATTAAGACAGGAAGGATTAAAGATTATGAAAAGCTAAAAAAGAAATTCCCGGTAGACATAGAAGGCCTGACTGCTATCGAAGGGGTTGGCTCGAAAATGGTTAAGAAGCTGTACCAGGAATTAAAGATTAAAGACCTGGCATCTCTTGAGGAAGCTGCCAAAGAGGGCAAGCTTCGCAAGATTGAAGGTTTTGGAGAAAAATCAGAACAGAAAATATTGAAAGGCATAGGATTTTTAAAGCAGTCTCACGGACGTTTTCTTCTGGGAGAAATTTTACCGACTGTAAGAGAAATGACCGATAAGCTGAGAAAGCTCCCTGAGGTTAAAGAGGCGGAACCGGCCGGTTCAGTGAGGAGAATGCAGGAGACTATAGGTGATTTGGATATCTTGGTCACATCAAGTGAACCTGAGAAAGTTATGAAGTTTTTCGTTAAAATGCCAGAGGTGGAAGATGTAATATCTAGAGGAGAAACAAAGACCTCGGTCAGATTAAAGATTGGCATGGATGCAGATCTGCGCGTTGTTGATCCTGATTCTTTTGGTGCGGCTCTGCAATATTTTACCGGAGATAAATATCACAACATTGCCGTCAGGGAGATAGCGATCAAGAAGGGCTACAAATTGAATGAGTACGGTCTTTTCAAAGGTAAAAAATTAATCGCCTGTAAGACGGAGGAGGAGATATATGAAAAGCTAGGGATGGAGTTGATGCCTCCAGAGGTAAGAACTAATAACGGAGAGGTGGAGGCAGCTATCAAAGGCGAGCTTCCTGAGTTTATCGGTTATGGAGATCTTTTAGGAGATCTGCAGGTCCAGACCGATTGGACGGATGGGGAGAATTCAATAATGGAAATGGCTGAAGCGGCTAAGAAAGAAGGTCTGGAATACATAGTCATTACCGATCACACTAAATCGCTGGCCATGGCCCATGGTTCTGATGAAAAACGGCTAGAGAAACAAATGGCAGAGATTGATAAGATCCAAAAGAAGATAAGTGGAATAAAGATATTGAAGGGTGCGGAGGTGAATATTAACAAGGATGGGACTTTGGATATTGATGACAAGACATTAGCTAAGCTGGATGTCGTCGGTGTCGCTATACATTCAGGTTTTAATATGACTGAGGAGGAAATGACCAAACGAGTTATCCGCGCCATGGAGAATCCTCACGTAGACATACTTTTTCATCCGACCGGACGTCTTATACAAAAGAGGGAAGCAATCAAGCTGGACATTGATAAGGTAATCAAGACAGCAAAAAGAACCAAGACTGTATTAGAGGTGGACGCCTATCCGACTCGCTTAGACCTAAAAGATGAATATATTAGGAAGGCAGTCGATGCCGGGGTTAAATTATCTATCGATTCCGACGCCCATCATGTCAGTCATTTCAAACTATTAGAATACGGTATTGCCCAGGCCAGGCGCGGTTGGGCTGAGAAAAAAGATGTTATCAACACCAGAAAGTGGCAGGATATGCTTAAATTATTGAAATAACATATGACCGAATTCCAACAAAAAGTGTATAATGAGGTTAGTAACATTAAGCGTGGCAGTACGATGACGTATACTGAAGTGGCCAGAGCTATTGGCAACCCTAGAGCCGTAAGGGCGGTGGGCAATGCATTAAATAAAAATACTAATCCCGATGTGCCATGCCATCGTGTCATCAGGTCAGATGGCAAGATAGGCGGGTATAACAGAGGGAGCGAAAAAAAGATGGAAATTTTAATGAAAGAAGGTGGAATCGGCGAATATTAATAAAAAGTAAGAGCCGTTTATGACATATAGAATTCTTCTAACCGGTGGTGGCTCTGGTGGGCATTTGTTCCCGCTGGTGGCCGTAGCCGAGGAGCTTCAAAGACAAGCCGCAAAAAAGGGCGTCGATTTGGATTTACAGTTTTTGGGAGATACTAAATTTACAAAGAGCCTGCTCGGCAATACCGGCATGAAGTTTAAAGATGTAATGAGCCCCAAGTGGCGCAGGTATGCCAGTATTCAGAATTTTGTAGATATACTTAAAACTCCGGTTGGATTTTTCCAGGCGCTCTTCTATGTTTGGAAGTACATGCCGGATGCCATTTTCGCAAAAGGTGGCTACGACTCTTTCCTGCCATCAATAGTCGGAAGACTGATGATGATCCCCGTAGCAATTCATGAGTCGGACATGGTTCCCGGCAAGGCAAATGTCTATCTATCCAAACTTGCATCCAAGATATTCACATCATTCGAAGCTTCTAAAAAATATTTTAAAGAAAACAAAGTTGTTCTTACCGGCAATCCTATACGGGACGGCATCTTAACCGGTCCCGACAAAAAAAGCGCTCTTGCGGGTTTTAGCTTGAGCTCAGAGAAGCCGACCGTGTTGATCACTGGAGCCAGTCAGGGTGCGAAGGTTATTAACGACACCCTTCTTCTCGCTATAGTTGAACTGGTAAAAGAATTTCAGGTGGTCCACCAGTCAGGACCCAATAACTATGACGAAGTGAATAAGAAGATACTCGACATAATCAAAGAAGGCGAGGGCAGCTACGGCAAAGAGATACAGGAGAACTATCGACTTTATCCGTTATTTAATCTGGACCAGATGGCCATGGCATATTCTGCGGCGGACGTCATTGTATCCAGGGCTGGTGCTGGATCGATATTTGAGATAGCCGCTGTCGGCAAGCCGGCGGTAGTAATTCCCCTAAAGGGTTCGGCCAACGAGCATCAACTGGAAAATGCCAGAGAGTTCGCAAAGTTTGGAGCGATTATAGTCGAAGAAGACAACCTAACCCCCCATATTTTTATTAACGAGATAAAGGAGGCATATAAAGGAAGGGAGGAGAGGTCTGAGAAAATTAAAAAGTTTGCCATAACAGATGCCGCTACTAAGATTGCAGATAATCTGCTAGGTTTCGCTTAATATGCCCTGGAAAACTATTGGCTTCGGTAAAATTAAAAGATTCTTTGAGGGCGCTATTGCAGGTAGCCATCTTAATCATGCATATATCTTTTCCGGACAAGATGAGATAGGCAAGAAGACCTTCGCTCTTGAACTGGCAGAACGGCTAAGCGGAAACAGTCATGACATACTATTCTTAACTCCGGATAACTCAGACAGCGGCCAGTCCATAGCCATTGACGAGGTACGCAAGCTTAAGAGCTTCATGTCCCTGAGCTCATACGGCGATAAGTACAAAGTCGCTGTTATAGATGAGGCTCACCTGATGACGGTTGAGGCGCAGAATGCATTGCTTAAACTCCTGGAGGAGCCCAGTAAGTCATCGATGCTGATCTTAGTCACATCCGTAGCTAACTCATTATTACCGACCATTGCTTCACGATGCCAAGAGATCAGGTTCTTGCCCCATTCTAAAGAGGAGATCGCTTCCATTCTTGGAGATTCAAAACTGGCTGAAGCTCAGAACAATTTTCTGGCGGAATTTTCCAACGGCCGAATCGGGCTGATAAAAAGAATCCTAGAAGAAAAAAGCTACGATGAGGTTAGGGAATCCGTCGAGGAGTTGATGAATCTAGTTAAAGTCGATCTGAATGAGAGATTTGCTATTGCTCAAAAACTCAGCGATGACAAGAAGGGAGATATCTCCAGGAAGGTAATATATTGGATGCTGTATGCCCGAATGAGGATAGGCGAACCTCAGGCTAGGAGAATCTTAAAGAATCTTTTACAACTCCAGGGGATAATCGGTCATCCTCAATTTAACCGCCGTTTGGCATTGGAGAATTTTGTGTTAACGTTGTAACCATGACAGTTAAAGATCTGATGAACCAAAAAAAGGAAAGCTTTGAAGGAGCTTTGCATTTCTATAAAGAAGACATTGCCACCATCAGAACCGGCAGGGCTACGCCTGCATTAGTTGAAGATATTCTTGTCGATTACTACGGTCAGAAGATGCGCGTGAAAGAATTAGCGTCAATCAGCACTCCTGAGCCACGAACCGTGGTTATTCAGCCATGGGACAAGGGGGCTGTAGAACCTATCACCGGCGCTATTAGGAAGAGCGACATCGGATTAAGTCCGGTAGTTGATGGCGAGATCATACGTTTAAATATTCCTCCTTTGACTGAAGAGCGTCGGAAGGAATTCATAAAAGTACTAAAGCAAAAGACCGAAGAAACCAGGGTTAAAATCAGGCGAATAAGAGAGGAAATATGGGACAAGATCCAGAGAATGGAGAAAGAAGGAGAAATCAGAGAAGACGATAAATTTAAGGGCAAAGAAGACCTCCAGAAGATGGTGGATGAATATAACAGCAAGATAGAAGAAATGGAGAAAAAAAAGGAGGGAGAACTAATGGTTTAATAGCCAAAAAACCAAGCATTTACTTGATTTTAAGCGGTTTTTGCCGCTTTTTACTTGCCTACTTAATGGACCCATATCCAAACT
>JBBEDS010000007.1:0-30891 GCA_040881175.1 Minisyncoccota bacterium
AGGACACGTCCCTCTCACGGATGAAACAGGGGTTCGAATCCCCTTGGCGCTGCCACTGATTAAAAAATAGCGAGGCATCACTGCCTCGCTTTGCTTTTTTCAAAATCAGATTCAAAGGAACGAATATAGTCGAACAACTCATTTTTCTGTTTAGCGCTTAGCGGAGTAGCCCGATCTTTAATGCGTGACCGCAACTCTTTGTCAGAGACCTTCTGGGTATACAGCCAGATAAGGCCCGGCTGCACGGGGGTTGCCGTTAATCTGTGACACAGACCGCAATAGTCAGAAAAATATTTTGCACCCTCTTTTTCTTTGCTGGACTTTTCCTGACCAAGCAGAGGAATAGAGAAGAGGGCGAAAAGAATTGCCGTAATTGTCAGAGTACTGATACGCATCCCGCACCTCCCTTGATAGCGAAACTTTAACTGAAAGATAGCACCCATTTGTAGCCAAAACAATAATAGTTATAAACTTGACGCCTCATTATCTCGGGAGGATACTGAAAGTGTGGCCAGCCATTTTCGCAATATTCAAGTCCGTATCAAACAAGCCGCAGAGATTTTAGACCTAGAGCCATGGTTAAGGTCTAAGCTGTGCGGTTTTAAATTGCGCTGGGCATGCGATCTAGAGGCCAAAATGGATGATGGTTCCTTGAGACAATTTCGGGCAGTCAGAATTTGGCACCGCTCACCGCATACAGACCAACCTCATAAGGGAGGAATGAGGTTTCACCCAAATGTAACTGAAGAACAAATGATGTCTCATGCTATGGAGATGTCTTTAAAGTGCTGGATCATGGGACTAGAGTGGGGAGGGGCCAAGGGTGGAGTCGCTCTGGATCCGGCGGAACACTCGCCGCAAGAGTTAAAAAATATTACCGAGGCACTGGTTGATGAGATGGACGAGAGGGGAATACTCGGACCTTATCGTGATGTACCAGCTCCCGATGTCGGTACGGATACGAGGGTAATGAACTGGATAAGACAGAGATACTCCCAACGCAGAAGATCATTGGAGGATGCTCGTTTTGCCGGTGTTGTTACAGGTAAACCGGTTGGCTATGGTTTTGGTGGTATACCTGGCAGGAAAGAGGCAACTGGTTACGGTCTAGTTCAAGTCTTGGAGACTTATCTGAAGTTAAGGGATATTGATAAGAAGGATATTAAACGGGTCGCCATCATGGGTTTTGGCAACGTAGGTTATCATGTTGCCCTCTTCTTGGCTCAAAAAGATTTTTCAATCATCGCCATCAGTGATGTAGATGGGGGAATATATAACCCGAAAGGACTAAAGATAAAAGATTTTGAGGATAAGAGTAAGGTAAGTGAAATAAGTAACGGGAAACCAATTACGAACAAACAGCTTTTAGAACTTAAGGATATTGATATTTTAGTCCCTGCTGCTTTAGAAAATGTAATCACGAAGAATAATGCTAGGAGGATTAAAGCCAAGTTCATAATCGAGGGAGCCAATGGCCCTACGACTCCTGAAGCAGATACAATATTACAAAAAAGGAAAATTGAAGTGATTCCTGACATTCTGGCAAATGCCGGAGGCGTGACTGTCTCATTTTTCGAGTGGGCCAGAAACCTGAGCATAAAGGACGAGAGAGTGCCCCGGGCTATTAAAGAAGAGGTTTTGAATTCTTTGTCAGATATGATGTCAGCAGCTACTAAAGAGGTGTTTGGATATGCTCAAAAATATGATGTTTCTATGAGGTTGGCAGCATATCTAATGGCTATAGAACGAGCCGCGCCTCTCTTTAAAACCAAGCATACGGCTGTATAAATCAGCAGATATATGATATAATCGGCTGATGGGTAAGATCAGACACAAGATTTTAGCCGATTTTCTATTAGCTCTGCATATTTTGTGGGGGATCCTCCTTATTGGGGGAACGTTTTTTATTCTAGAGCATAGATGGTATGTGCCCTGGCATATGACTCTCATTAGTGCCACCCTATTTTTCAACCTTTTCTTTGATGGATGTCCAATTACTTGGTGGGAAGAGAAATATAGGCGAAAGTGGGACCCTAATGTTGATTATCACCCAAATTCCTTTGCGGTGACATATTTCAGGAAGATATTCAGGATAAATGCCAGCCCCAGGCAGGTTATATGGGTGTTGATGCTAATAAAGATCGCCTCCTATTATACTTCGGCTTTAATTTTGACAAACTTGATATAATCTGCTAAATTATCTGGACTACTATGAGCTTTGCAGTAATAAAAACAGGCGGAAAACAATATAAGGTCTCTGAAGGAGATCAGCTTTTAATTGAGAAATTAGACCATGAAGTTGGAGTAGAATTTGATTTTGATGAAGTTCTACTGGTAGGTAATGCCAAGCCGGAGAACGCGAAGATCGGCCAGCCGTTAGTAGAAGGAGCTAAGGTTCACGCTCGTGTTATGGATCAAGGAAAAGCCAAGAAGAAAATCGTATTTAAATACTCTAATAAGACTCGCTATAAAAAGAAAAAAGGCCACAGACAGCCTTTTACCAAAGTAGAAATATTGAAAATAGTCACTCAATAACAAAACCGCCCGATGAAGGCGGTTTTGTTATTTCCTGTGCTTCAGGGCATTGGCCAGTGTAATCTCATCCGCATATTCCAGAGATGATCCGGACGCCAAGCCTCGAGCCAGACGAGTCATCTTAACATCGAGAGGTCGTAGTTCCTCTTCAAGATAAAGAGCGGTTGTCTCTCCATGCGTGTTAGGATTGGTAGCTATTATCACCTCAATATCTGCAGTTAATCCTTTCAATTTCTCAACTCTTTTAACTAGTTCAGCTATCTTTAGTTTTGCCGGCAGTGTACCGCTTGCTGGATTAATTATGCCTCCAAGGACGTGGTACACGCCGTTGAAGCTGCCTGTTTTTTCCATAGATTCAAGATCGGTAACTTTCTCTACCACGGCTATCCTAGTTTTATCTCTTTTTGTACTGGCGCAAATCGCACATTGGCTTGTGTCGGCGAAGTTAAAACAGACGGTACATAATGTCGGGCCGCTCTTCAACTCGGTTATGGCGTTAGAGAAATTATCTAACTCTTCGGGTGCCCACTCGAGCATGGCTAGAACTAAACGTGTTGCCTGCCTAGGACCAATACCTGGTAAATTAGAAAACTGTTCAATTAGTTTTTTAACCTTTTGAGACATTATATATTCTTAGCCAAATTCCTGAATGAAACGCGATCTTCATCAAAGTATAGCTCTATTTCTCCTGTAGGACCGTTTCTGTGCTTAGCAATCAATATCTCTGCAATATTTTTCTTCTCAGTTTCGGGATTAGCCCTATCCTCTCTGTATATAAATAGAACCAGGTCAGCATCTTGCTCAATAGATCCTGATTCACGCAGGTCTGATAATTTAGGTCTCTGGTCATTCCTGCTCTCAACTCCACGGGAAAGCTGCGATAGGGCAATAACGGGAATATTCAGCTCTCTAGCCAGCCCTTTAAGGCCACGGGAGATTTCAGAGATCTCTTGAACTCTGTTGTCGCCGTAGCTACGGCTGCCGGTAGACATTAGCTGTAGGTAGTCAACTATGAGGAGTCCTAGGCCATGTTCTGCTTGCAATCGTCTGGCCATGGCCCTCATCTGAAGTACTGTAGGCGAGGTCATGTCGTCTACGAAAATCTTGCATTTGGCCAAGCTGTCCAATGCTGTCTGTATCTTCTCAAAGTCGTTGTTATCACCCTCGGATGATAAACGCCCAGTTCTCATCTTGTGAAGACTTATGCCGGCCTCTGAGGAAATCAAACGATCGACAACCTGATCACGGGACATTTCCAAAGTGAAAATACCAACTGGAAGATCCGATTCCTTAGCCGCATTGCGGGCGATATCCATGGCGAGGGTACTTTTACCAAGAGAAGGTCTGGCACCAATGACAATCAGGTCAGATTTCTGAAAACCGGCAGTGATATTATCCAGATCATAGAATCCGCTGGGTATGCCGCGTAATTTGCCGTCTGCTTTGTGAAGATTGTCTAGACGCTCGAATGCTTCATGTAGGGAGGTACTTAAGGGCTCAAATCTTTGCTGTATAGACTTTTGTGAAATAGAAAATAGTTTTTGCTCAGCCTGGTCCAGCAAAGCTTCAACATCTTCTTCCTCTTGATAGCCGAGGCCGATAATATGATGGGCCGTATCTATCATATCTCGCAGAATTTTTTTACGTTCTACTATCTTGGCATAACTGGCGACATGAGCAGAAGTAGGAACCGAGTTAACTAAAGAGGTTAGGTATCCGATTCCGCCTATAGTCTCTAATTGTCCCGACTCCTCTAGAATATTAGATAGGTTCAGCAAATCTATCGGTTCGCGTTTTTCATATAGCTTTACAATGTGCCCGTATATTATCTGATGAGCGCGGCTATAGAAGTCTTCTGGGTCGAGAGAGTCAGCTACCTTGTTTACAGCTTCTTTATCAAGCAAAAGAGAGCCTATTAGACTTTTCTCGGCTTCAAGGTTCTGAGGAGGAAGCTTGTCGATTAATGTTTTGGAAGTCTTGGCCATGACAAGTTATTATACAGAAAAATTTCTCTTTGAGAAATTTTTAGGGGGATAAGGTGTGGAATATTGACTGGCTGACAAATGGAGCGTAATTTATATACAGTTTCTTGGCTATTTTAAAACGAGGAGGCATGTCATGGGACATTACGCTTCAGAAATGGACCCGGAGTACGCTGCAAGACAAAGGATAGCAGAGCGCATGAACAGGATAAGAGGGGAATTGAAAGATGTTCCTCTTGGCGAGTTCACCGTTGGTGAGCTTGAGGCCGTCATGAGGCTCATGGGGCTTGCATATAATGGAGCGGGCACCCTAGAGCCTCATAAAGAGCACTTCAAACAGCTTGAGGCCGTAGTGGCCAGAATTAAACAAAAACAGCTGGAAGGCTGTTGAATAGGTGGCCTGTTTCTATCTGATTATTAAGCACGTCAAACCCCGAACCATAAGGTGAGGGGTCTTTATATTATTTAAGCGACTTTTTAATAAGCGGGCCGAAGGGCGTATCGTCTATTCCATATCCCATTTCTTGGATTTCGGCTCTTAATTCATCAGCCCTTGAGTAGTCTTTCTCTCCTCTCGCATTTTCTCGCTCTTTAGCCAGTTTTTTAACATCTCCTGGTATTTCTGTAGGCTTGGCAGGAATTACTCCGAGTACCTTATTAAGATGAACCAACATTTTGATAGTTTTTTTGCAAGACTCCTTGTCTAATAACCTTGAATCTATGAGGGGGTTCAGCTTTCTTATCAACTCAAAAATATGGCCGATTGCTTTGGCTGTATTGAAGTCATCGTCCATTTCTTTCTCAAAGTCTTTACGTATTTGCTCTATCAGCTCTTCAATCTCCAGATTGGTTTTTTTGGGTAATGAGCTTTGCGCTGACTTTAGCCTTTGCATGAATTCTGCGATGCGGTTAACGGCCGCCTCCGCATGCTTTATACTATCTTCGCTGTAATCGAGCGGAGTCCGATAATGAGCCATAAGGACCATCATTCTCAGCGCTTCGGGCTGGTAGTCCTTTAGAATTTCCCGAATCGTGACGAAGTTATCCAGTGACTTGGACATCTTTTGCCCATTTACGGTGAGAAGCCCGGAGTGAAGCCAGTACTCAACAAAAGGTTTTTTATCGGAGGCTGATTCTTGCTGGGCAATTTCTGCTTCGTGGTGGGGGAATATTAGATCCTGAGCTCCGCAGTGTACCTCGTACTGTTGGCCAAAGTTCTTTTCGGTGATGGCCGTATCTTCTATGTGCCAACCTGGGCGCCCTTTGCCCAGAGGAGTATCCCATGATGGCTCGCCGAGTTTAGAGAATTTCCATAATGCGAAATCTCCTTTGTTTCTCTTTTTTACACTCTCATCTATGCGCGATACCGAATCACTGGCTTCTGTACCTGTTCTGTTAGCCAGTTTGCCGTAGTCAGAGAATTTAGATAGGTCGAAATAGTAACCGTCGCCCTCTATCTTATAAGCGAAGCCCTTCTCGACGAGCGTTTGTATCTGTTTGACTATCTGCGAGATATAGTCTGTGGCTCTGGCATATTTATCTACCGAATCGATGCCCAAGCTCTTCATGTCTTCGTAATATGATTTTTCAAACTTCTTGGCCAAATCAGATGGCTCAACGCCTCGCTCTTTGGCCCTTTCGATTATCTTGTCATCAATGTCGGTTATATTCTGTAAATATTTAACCTGGTATCCTTTGTGGCGGAGATATTTTACGATTACATCAAAAGCCACATAAGTTCTGGCATGACCTATATGTGCAAAATCATAGACCGTTGGCCCACAGACAAACATCCGGATTTTAGATCCTTCTGGTTTAAATTCTTCCTTCTGCCTGGTTAGAGTATTGTATACCTTCATTTTATAGGGTTATGAAAAATATTGTTGTCCCAACTGCCAGTATAATCATAGTCAGGTAACTTAACAAATTATGCGTATGGCCAGCATGATTGGGCCCCACTATTTTCGGGTTATTAGCCATATGTATAACTATGCCTATCAGAAAGGGGGCAACGATACCATGAATGATTGCCGTATAGAATAGCGCCTTTATCGGGCTGATTCCAAGGTACGGAATGAGAAGACCGAGTGCCGTCGAGGCGATGATCACGACATAGAATTCCTTGGCTTTATTGAACGGTTTATCCAAGCTGGCTTCCCAGCCGAACATTTCTGCGAGAACATATGCGGCTGAACCGGCTAAGATGGGGATAGCCAATAAGCCGGCGCTTACGATACCAAGGGTGAATAGGAGATAGGCGTACTGGCCGGCTAAAGGCTGCAAGGCTGTGGCGGCTTCTTCAATGGTCTCTATGCCATTAACGCCTGCACTGAATAGTACCGAGCCGGTCAGGGCGATTATGAAGAAGCCAATGAAGTTGGAGAAGAACATGCCCATGGCCGTTTCTCTTCTGGTGTGCCTCAGCTCGCTCCTGGCAACTATTCGGAATTTGCATATCTTTACACGATTTCCGTTCTCCATCTTCTTTTCCTCAGCTTCTTCACTCGCTTGCCAGAAAGCAAGATATGGGGAGATTGTCGTACCAGCAATGGCCACGATCATGATTATGTAATCTTTTGTGAATTCGAAAGAGGGGATAATGGTTTTAACTAATATCCTTGACCAATCGTCAACTGCGATAAATCCTGCTAGAACATATACCAACAAAGAGAGTGACAACCATTTAAATATTGATGCAATTTTTCTATACGACAGCTTCACCACTAGAAATAGAATGAACACCACGACAATGAGAGAAATTATCTTCGTCGAGCCCGGAGTTAGTAGCTCAATAGCCGCTGCCATACCGGCAACATCGGCTCCGATGTTGAATATGTTGGAAGACAATATCAAGATAGCCACGAATACCAGTAGACCTTTTGAGTAGTATCTTTTAATATTCCCAGCCAACCCGCAACTGGAGGTTATGCCGATTCTTGCGGCCATATCCTGTACCGCGATCATGAAAGGCAATAGGTACAGCATAGTCCAAAGGGACATGTAGCCGAATTTTGCTCCGGCTATGGAGTAGGTGGCTATACCGGACGGATCATCGTCAGACGCGCCCGTAGCAAGGCCTGGGCCGATCCCACGCCAAAACTTTTTGAGTTTAGTTTTAAGCCTAGACATTTAAATAATTATACCAGAGTCAGCGTCCTCTCGCGATGGATATTTATTAAAAACAAAAGGTGGTGCTATTCGCACCACCTGGAGAGCTCCTTGTCGGTAAGAAGATCAAATATGTCCGCGGCCTTACACGCACCCGACAATCTTTCGGATGTCTGGATTTTGTAGAAAGCAAGACCGTTGAGTTTCTGTAGTTTGTTCTTGACGTTGTCGGTTTCCAAGTCATAGTTGTTACCCATGAATTGCTGGTAGCTATCCTCGGCAAGCTTGGCCTCTGAATGCAGCCGCTCGAGCACGTTGTTGACCATAGGCGAGATGAATACCTTTTCTTCAGCAGATATTACTCCGGAAACCCCGAAGTATTTACGGCAATCCAATTCTGCTAAAAGACCCACGGCCAGGGCTGCTCCCATGAAGCAGACCCCTACTATGACAATAACAGCTATTAAGGCCTTCATTGACTACCTCCCAGTGTGTAAAGTTGCTGGGCATAGAGTAACTTGAAACATTGATTATGTCAATTTATCCTTGACACCCTGCAGTTTTTATAATACTTTAATCACTAGCACATCTAGTGCACTAGGAGTACGCAATGCTACAGCAACACACACGCGGTAGCGAGGCAGTACCCATGTCCGTTATCCGGCCTAGTTCTGAGGTGGTGAGCGAGGAGGCTAAATTGCCATTTTTGCTAGCCTTCAGCGAGCCTCTCGACTCGGCGGTTGGCGAACGCGTCGTCAGTCAGAAGTATCACTGTGAAGTGGACACCTACGACTACGGTAGCAGTGATACGATCTGAGCAAGACGGCGGCCTCGACTACCCGGGCTGCGGCTTCTTCCAAGAGCCGTGGCCCATTTTATTTATCATGAAAAAAGAAAATAATATCAAAAATTTAATAAAAACTTTATTTGAGCAGGATCAATTTGATCGTAAGCAATTTAAATTAGGCAAATTGAGCCTTACCGTTTTAAAGATTAACGACAGGAAGAGAAGAAAAGAAATGGAAGATTCACTTTCGGTATTTGGGCAGCAGCTTGATGGAGAATCTTTTTTCTACTCTGCCATCCCGTTCTTACATAGTGAAGACTTGAAAGACCTAAATATGTCACTGACTCTGGCACAAGAAAGTCTAAACCTAGGTTACGAAAGAGCCGAGGCTTTAATTAAGGCGGCAGAAGATAAGATTCTGATAGCGAAGGGCAAACCTCAAAAGCACGGCACGCAGACTAAAGTGAAAAACTAGTAGTCCGTGCGTCACAAATATTGACTTTAATTTATTATATGTCACTGTATTTAGAATACTAGAGAACATTAAAAACAAGGAGGCTAACCGTGATTTTGATTGTTGGCTTTGAAAGAGATGTGCATAGCCTAGCTCTTAAAGATATGTTGCAGAGTAAAGGTGAGGAGTCACTAATAGTAGATTTTAGTGATTTTCCGTCTCGGATGGAAATTGGCTTCGCTCAAGTTAATGGTTGCATAAAAACCGTTCTTACATATAAAGACCGCAAGATCAACTTTGATAATGTAAGGAGCATTTTCTTTAGGAGGCCTAAAGAGCCTAATGTCGAGTTTGTCGAAGATCCTGAGGTTAGGGAATACATTATGAGAGAGTCCGATCTTTTTTTGGACTCATTGCCTAATATAACCAAGTGCCACTGGGTGAGCAGGCCTGATGCCATAAGAGTGTCATCTAGAAAGCCTTACCAACTAGTTGCGGCCTTGGGTGCCGGCCTGGATATACCGAGCTCAGTAATTGGGAACAGTGTGGTTTGTCTGAGAAACTTCATGATCACTTTAGGGTCATGTAAATCACTCGCATCCAAGCCAGTTAACAGGCCCCTATCTAGAATTTCAGAAAATGGGACAGCTACCACATTCTTTACTCAAAAATTAAAAGCCGAAGAGATTCACCCAGGCATTGACAGGGTAAAGGCGTGTCCACTAATTTTCCAAGAGTATGTAGAGAAAGACTTTGAATTGCGAATCACTGTGGTAAGAGGCGAGGTTTTCGCTTGTGCTATTTATTCTCAGGCTAATGAGAAGACTAGGGTGGATTGGAGACATTACGATATTCCGAATACACCTCATAAACAGTACGAACTCCCGCTAAATGTTAAAGAAAAGTGTATAAAATTAGTCGAAGCCCTTGGTTTAGAGTTTGGCTGCATAGACATGATAGTTACACCTGACGGTAGATTTGTATTCTTAGAGATCAACCCTATAGGGCAATGGCTATGGATAGAGGAACTTACTAAAATGCCGATTACGGAGTCTTTGGCTGATTTGTTGTTAGACCAAGACTCGTAGATACGGGCGCGAAAGCGCCCGTTTTTGATATCTCTGGCACTCTTGACCTTAGAGTGCCAACCTGTATAATAGAAATAAATGATAACGCCCAGACAGGAGGCGCTCATTGCCTCAATAATCCAAGAGTTCATAGAAACCGCCGAACCGGTCAGTTCAAAATATTTGGAAGAGACGGGTTTTTTCGGTTTAAGCTCGGCAACGATCAGGGCGGAGATGAATGAGCTTGAGGACCAGGGCTATCTGATGCATTTACATACCTCAGGTGGCAGGGTACCGACAGACAAAGCTTACAGATATCTAGTAGACAATTTGATGGCTGATCAAGGACTCGGGCTCGCTGCTGAGTTAAAAAGAAAAGTGCAGAGCGGTTTGACTGGTCTGGGAAGCGACCCGAGGGATATTAACAAGAGGGTGGCCCATCTTCTTTCGAATATTTCGGAGAACCTGGTTGTCGCGGGAATTGCCGAACAGGATGATTTTTACAAATTTGGTCTTTCCAGTCTTTTCGAAATGCCGGAGTTCAGAGAATTCAACAAGGTATTTCAGCTGACGAGTTTTTTTGAAGAATTTGAGAATATGTTTAACCATTTGGAGAGAGAGTTGCTGGGAGAAGAAATGAGGATATTCATAGGCAAAGAAAGTCCATTTGAAAATATTAGAGAGGAAACAGTGATATTTGCCAGATATAATTTACCAGACAATTGTATCGGATCTCTGACATTAATAGGGCCAACCAGAATGGATTATGGGAAAAATATCGGGTTAATAAAATATACGACAGAAGAATTAAATAAATTAGCTAAGAAAACGTAAAATGGAAAAACAAAAACCACAAAAACAGAATAAAGAGTTAGAAGATTGTAAAAAACAGACCGAGGAATATCTAAACGGATGGAAGCGAGCTCAGGCAGACTTCATAAACTACAAGAATTCAGAGGGTCAAAGAATGGAGGAATTCGCTAAGTTTGCTAACGAAGGACTAATGGCGGGACTGATAGAACTTGCTGATGAAGCAGATCTTGCCTGGCAGCATATGCCGGAAGATGTAAAGAAGGATAACCAGGATTGGGTGAGCGGAGCAAGCGAGGTAAGAAAAAAATTCTACGAATTCCTGGAGAAGCAAGGTTTGGAGAAGATTAAAACAGTAGGCGAGGATTTCAATCCATTAATGCATGAATCTGTCGGTGAGGTGCCGGCTGAAAACACCGATTCCGGTAAGGTGGTCGAAGAGGTCCGGAGTGGATATACTCTGCACGGCAAAGTAGTAAGGCCGGCCAGAGTAAAAATATCCAAATAACTTTAATAAATATTAATTAACTAAAAAATTATGGCAAAAATATTAGGTATAGATTTAGGAACAACAAATTCGGCCATGGCCGTCGTTGAAGTCGGCCAGCCGAGAGTATTAGAGAATAAAGAGGGCATGAGAACCACGCCTTCAATAGTTGCATTGGGAAAGAACGGTGAAAGATATGTCGGTGTCACTGCAAAAAGACAGTCGGTAACCAATCCAACCAATACTATATTCTCTGCAAAGCGTTTGATCGGACGCAGATTTTCAGATGCTGAGGTCCAGCAGGATAAAGGTTCGTTGCCTTACGAGATACGAGAAGGCTCCAACGGAGACGTTGAAGTAAAGATGGGCGATAAATGGTACAAACCCGCTGAGATTTCAGCGATGGTATTGCAGAAGATGAAGGCTGATGCCGAAGATAAGATTGGAGAGAAGATTACAGACGCCATTATCACTGTTCCTGCATATTTCGATGATTCGCAGAGAAAAGCAACTAAAGATGCGGGAGAGATCGCTGGCTTGAATGTAAAGAGAGTTGTTAATGAGCCTACTGCCGCTGCTTTAGCATACGGTTTTGACAAGAAGAAAAATGAACAGATTGTAGTCTATGACTTCGGAGGCGGAACTTTCGACGTTTCAGTTCTTGAGGTATCAGAAGATACGATTGAAGTAAAAAGCACGGGTGGCGATACCCACTTGGGGGGCGATGATATAGATCAGCGCATCATCCAGCATTTAGCCGAAGAATTTAAGAAAGACCAGGGTGTCGATGTAACTAAAGACCAGCTTGCTATACAGAGATTGAAAGATGCTGCAGAGAAAGCTAAGCACGAACTTTCAAGCACAACTCAGACTGAGGTAAATATACCGTTCTTGACTGCCGATGCTTCTGGTCCCAAGCATTTCAGTATGACCTTCACAAGAGCCAAGTTGGAAGATCTGGTTAAAGACTTTATTGATAAGTCCATCGAATTAACTAGGAAAACGGTTGAAGAAGCTGGATTCAAAATATCAGATATTGATGAAGTAATTCTGGTCGGAGGCCAGACAAGAATGCCAGCCATATCTAATGCCGTTAAAACACTTTTTGGCAAGGAGCCCCACAAAGATATTAATCCTGATGAGGTTGTAGCTATAGGAGCTGCAATCCAGGGAGGTATCATGCAAGGAGATATCAGAGATGTTTTACTTTTAGACGTAACTCCGCTTTCTTTAGGTATTGAAACTCTAGGTGGTGTCATGACTAAAATGATAGAAAAGAATACAACCGTTCCTGCATCAAAGACCCAGGTCTTCTCAACAGCGGCTGACAACCAACCATCAGTTGAGATACATGTTTTACAGGGAGAAAGGTCTATGTCTGTGGACAATAAGACTCTAGGTAAATTTATCCTCGATGGCATACCGCCTGCGCCTCGTGGCGTACCACAAGTTGAAGTTTCATTCGACATTGATGCCAATGGAATACTCAATGTAAAAGCTAAAGATAAAGGAACTGGAAAAGAACAATCTATTAAGATTGAGGGATCCTCTGGCTTAACGGATGGAGAGAAGAAGCGAATGACTGCTGAGGCAGAACAATTTGCAGCCGATGATGCCAAGAAGAAAGAGCTAGTCGAAGCACGCAATCTGGCCGAGTCCCTGGTCTACAGTTCAGAAAAATCGCTGAAAGACGCCGGAGATAAGGTGTCTGCTGATGACAAGAAAGGAATCGAAGAGAAGATCGAGACTCTGAGAAAAGCAAAAGACAGCGATAGCCTTGATGAGATTAAAAAAGCTACTGAAGAACTATCCCAGGCAATTCAGAAGATAGGGCAAGCTATGTATGGTTCTGCTGATCAGTCTAAGGAGCAGCCCCAAGAAGCTAAAGCAGAAGAAAAGAAGGAAGAGGAAAAAGAAGAGGAGAAGAAGTAATTGTTTAAAAAACGATAAAGCGTTACAATTTTAATTGTGTATAAAAGATTAGCGCTTATCATCATTGTTGGAATAGCCTCGATCATATTCTGGTCCTGGGTTGGTCCGTGGGTTGCGAGTCCTACTAAATTTGCTCAAGAGAGTGTATGGTTAAAACCCCTCTTATCTCTTGGTGTACTTACTGCACTCTTGGGGCTGGCATTTATGCTCCTAAAAAATATACTCTGGAGGATCGTAGCTTCAGTTATTACTGGCTTGCCATTCTTCGTAATCTTTGGATTCAATAAATTCTATTTGCTGGCATTCGGCTCACTGATATTGTTGCACCTCTATGCTATGAAGAATATCAGAGCAGAGGTAGAGCAAAGAACCGAGATCGATATCAGAATAATAATGAGGAGGGGATTAGGCATGGTGATCATGCCGATTCTGATTATGGTTTCATTCGCCTTTTTCTTCAGTCCAAATGTGCAGGCAAGTGCTAAGGATAATCAATTACCGCCTACATTTAAGCAGGTCATACGAACGGTGATGGCGGGATTCCTAGGAGGCGAACTTGAAGAATTGCCCCCAGAAGAAAGAGAACAAACCGAGACGGCAATAGTCGAGGAGGTATTTAATAGGTTTAATGACTTTTTAGGACCATATTTCAAGTACTTCCCACCAATATTAGCTTTCGGTCTATTCTTAATACTCCAGGGTTTGAGCATAGCCTTTGTCTGGCTTGGGGTAGGTATCTCAGCCCTGCTCTTTCTCGTATTAAAAAGATCCGGATTAGTCCGGATCGAGCTAGTCAGGAAAGACGCCGAAAAATTGCAGTTTTAATCGGGGCCCGATTATTAGAAAAGATTTGGCATCGCTAGGTGGCAGATCATCTTTTTTGGGCCACGGAATAATCATGGTGGTGATGTTAATATCTACTTCTTTCGGCACACTCATGTTCTCCTGAGACATTTTTTCTCCATTTTCAAGCAGCAAAGTATGTGTTAATCATATATTACTAATTACTCATGTCAAACAAAGATTATTATTCAATTCTAAATATAAACAAAGGCGCTTCGCCGGATGAGATTAAAAAAGCCTATCGGAAATTGGCTCATCAACACCACCCAGATAAGAAGGGCGGTGATGAGCAAAAATTCAAAGAGATCAACGAGGCTTACCAAATATTATCCGATCCCAAGAAGCGATCACAATATGACCAGTTTGGATCGACTTTTGGTTCACAGGGTCCTGGAGGGGGATTCGATGGCTTTGATTTCTCAAGAGGTTTTGGCAGCGGGGAAGTTAACCTAGAAGACCTTTTTGATCTATTCGGAGGCGCCTTCGGTGGCCAGAGAGGGGCGCGGCGCGGACGTGAGGAATCCGGCCGAGGTGCTGACATCAGATCGAATTTGAATATTGATTTTCACGATTCAGCTAGAAGCGCTGTTAAAAAAATAGAACTAGCTAGAGATATCGTTTGCGCTGAATGTGAAGGCAGCGGAGCTAAGAAGGGGAGCGATCTGGTCGACTGTTCAGTCTGTCAGGGAACGGGAGAGATCAAGGAGACCATGGTCTCTTTCTTCGGTAATTTAAGCAGAGTATATACCTGTACGACCTGTCTTGGACGCGGCAAAGTTCCAAAAGAGAACTGTGCCGTTTGCAAGGGGGAGGGAAGGAAAAAAGAGAAGAGAGTCTTGGAGATTAAAATACCGGGCGGGATAAGGGACGGCGAAACCATCGTCGTCAGGGAGCAGGGACAGGCTGGTTTCCGCGGAGGTAGTGCCGGTGATCTTTATCTACACATCTCAGTGCAGCCAGATAAGAGATTCCAGAGGGTTGGCGAAGACTTGGTATATGAGTTGCCAATCAAGATAACGGACGCTCTTCTCGGGGCTAAAACTATAGTGCCTACTCTTGATGGTGAAAAAGAAGTTCAAATACCATCTGGTATTCATGATGGAGAAGAGGTCAGGCTTAAGGGTCTCGGCATCCATGGAAATCATAAAGGTGACCAAGTACTCAAGGTGAAAATTCAGATACCAAAAAAACTAAGCAGCAAGGCTAAGAGATTAGTCGAAGAATTATCAGAGGAATTATAGGCATAAGTCTTCGGATTTTGGTATAATTAAGCAGTGAATCAAATACTATCACAGGCGCTGCTGTATTTATCGGATTTTTCTCAGGCATTACAAAAATATGCGGGCGATCTTAGCCTCTCCGGGCAAATTCTGCCCAAGTTAAGTTATAGCTGGCTGATATTACTATTTTTGATATTTGCAGTTTTTATTATCGGTCTGGGATTCGGTAAATCAAGGATACTCCTCTCATTAATGGGCATATATCCGGCAGCTTTAATCAAGGCTAATTTTGTATATTTCGATTGGTTAAGGGACACATTGAGCAGCGTACCCGAGGCTTGGCTGCATGTCGGTGTTTTTTTAATTTTCTACGTTGTCATGCTGGTCATTCTCAATCGTTCTTTCTTGAAAAAGAGATTCACGCTCAGAGAAGCATCGTTTGGTTGGGTCTTGGTTGCTGCCATAGTCGGCATAGGATTCCTATCAAGTATAATCATGACATACTTACCGTCTAGCATTGATCTACCCTCTGATTTTATAAAATATTTTGCTACAAAAAATGCCCAGTTTTGGTGGGCAGTTGCTCCTATCATTGTTTTAGTCTTTGCGAAGAGTAAAAAAGACGATTAGCCTTTTGTTACTCTTTCAACGTAATCTCCTGACTGAGTATTTACCCTTATCACGTCTCCAGTCTCTACGAATAGGGGAACATTTATAGTAGCTCCAGTCTCGATGACAACTTGTTTTACTCCGCCCTGGGCGGTGTCTCCGCGTATTGCCGGAGGAGCGTCTTTGACTTTAAACTCCATTTTTATCGGCAGCTCAATGGTTATGATCCCGTCATTAAACATAATAGCCTCTATGACAGTATTGGCTTTCAGGTATTTAACAGCATCTCCAATTATTTCCTTTTCCAATTTAAACCTCTTAGAGGGTTCGTTTTCTTCGGAAAACCAATATTCATCCTTGTGGTTATACAGGAATTTAACTTTTTGACGGGTTATGTTGGCCTCTTCGAAAACATCAGACTGGGCGAAATTCTTCTCGATCACCTTGCCGTTCAAAAGGTTTCTCATCCTAGTCTGAACAACTGGTCGGCGTTGCTGCATCTTAAGGTGGTGTGTCTCAAGAACCATGTACGGTTGGCCGTCTAAAATAAAAAAAGTCTTCGGTTTTAGCTCGTTTACTCCTAGCGACATGTCGGTGTATATTAGCTTGTTTTTAGGCCTTTTTCAAGAGGGAGAGTAAGAAAATAGCCGTACTCGCGAGTACTACTAATGGGCCAGGAGGGAAGTTGTAAAATCCTGCTAAAATTACGCCGCCGAGAAGGCTGGCGAGTCCGATGACTGAGCTTGTGACCACATATCTGGACATAGAGGAAGAGAAGTTTTTAGAGGCAATTGCTGGGATAATTACCAGGGCGCCCATAAGCAAAGTACCAACTGCTTTTATGCCCAAGGCTACTATGAGAGCAACCATGAGGAGAAAGAAGAGGTTATTACGCCTTACATTAACTCCAGATGATTTGGCTAGGTCAGGCGACATGGTGGTTAAGATAAAGCTTTTAGATATCTTTTTCATAACCAAGATCACAACGAGTGAGAGGATGACAGCAACTACGGTATCAAGGGCGGTAATCTGAGCTATATCTCCAAAAAGAGCCTCGAAGATGTGTTCATCCGGAGTTATCAGAACACCAATGGCCAGGGAGAATGTAAAGAGCAGCCCCACGAGCGATTCTACAGGAAGTTCAGTTTTGTTCTCAATTAGCCAGATAATTATGATTCCGACAAAAAGGGTGGCGAATGCTCCGAGGAAGGGATTAACATTAAAAAGTAGAGCTAACGCCAATCCAGGCAATGCCACGTGCGACAGAGCGTCTCCAACTAGAGCCATCCTCTTCAAAATCATGAATGAACCCAAATAGCCGGATGCAATTCCTACGAATATGGCGCTGATTATATGTAAGTAATTTAATTCAAGCATGGATTATTGTTCCATATGTTCATCACTCTGTTCAACATGATGGTCTTTTTCGGCATGACTATGGTGATAGAATCTGGCCTCTCCGCCATAGAGAGAAGACAATTCTTTTGGATCCAATACCGAATGCGGTTCGCCAAAGCATACCTGCTGCTTGTTCAAACAGATAACACTATTCGCGTATTTATATACGATATTCAGATCATGGGATATTAGAATAATAGTTAGGTTGTGTTTATCTTGCAGCTCATGCAGCAGGTTATATATAGTTTCTTCACCACCCACGTCAATTCCAGTCGTGGGTTCATCAAATAGCAGAACGTCGGGCTTGTCTATTAAAGACCAAGCTATAATTATTCTTTGGAACTGACCCCCGGACAAGAAGCCCATCTGCCTATTCAGTAAGTGATGCTCTAAATGATGCTCATGCGAGGGTCCGGTATCTATGCCAACTGAGCTTAATGACTCAATAATATCTTTTTTTGAATCAGACTTTAATTTAAAAAATTCAAGTACAGTTAACGGCAAGCCTTTATCTACTGCTAATTTTTGGGGCACGTAGCCTATTTTGACATTTTTTTGCCAATTTATCTTTCCTTCATGAGGCACCAGGCCAAGCAGGGCTCTAAACATAACGCTTTTACCAGAACCGTTAGGGCCTATGACGGCCAATACGTCTCCTTTACTAACGTTAAAATTGATGTTCTCCAGAACAACCGTGTTATCAAATGCAACCGATAAATTTTCTACATTTAATATTTTTCCCTCCATTTGAATTATTTTAGCATACTATTTAAAAAGCTGCCTGTACCCTAAAAGGAAGTCCTTTCCGCCCATAGCCTTCTTGCCTTCAGGTTGCACCCTCTTCAGTATTAGGCCGCCATTTTTCAATTTAAGCACGGGCATTGAATCATGTGCAAGAAGACTGCCATTCGTCTGGTCAGAATCAATAGCCAGTATCTCAGCATCTAATATCTTGAGGCGTATACGCTTACCGTTGTTTTCTATCCAAAAATATGTACCCGGATCTGGGTTCAGTGCCCTTATTTTGTTATATGTCTTTTCGACATTATCATCTGGCGCCACCTCTCCGTCTTCGGTCTTTATCTTTTCTGAGTAGGTAGCCAGCGAGTCATCCTGAATAGTGACTTCTGATTTCCCGATTAAATATTCAGGCAGAGTTTTTACCAGTAGTTCCGCGCCTAGCATCCAAAGTTCAGTGTTCAATTCCAAGAAGCTCTTGTCGCCTATAGCTACCCTCTCAGATGCTAAAACTGGCCCATGATCCATCTCTTCATCAACAATCATGATAGATGTTCCAGTCTCAGGGTCGCCGTTTAGTATGGCAGCCTGAACAGGAGAAGGGCCTCTGTATTTGGGCAAAAGCGAGGGATGGATATTAATGAATCCATGTTTCGGTAGATCTAATATCTCCTGAGGAATTAGCTTGCCGTAAGCTGCGACGATGCCAATATCTGAATCTAGTTTCCTCAACTCCTGAAAAAGCTCTGAATTGCCACGTAATTTGGCCGGCTGTATAACAGGGATACTTAATTTCTGTCCGAAGTCTTTCAATGGCGGGGGAGTTAACGCTTTGTTTCTCCCTGCCAGCTCATCTGGTTTTGTGACAATGGCCGAGATTTTATAGCCAGCATTAATTAATGCCTCAAGAGCAGGTATCGCGAATTCAGCTGTACCGAAGAAAACTATTTTTGTATTTGACTTTTCCATTGCGTAACCTAATATTCAGTGATTAGAGCTTTAAAAACTTTGTGAGGTGTATATGACATTCTCAGGCAACCCATTTATGCATTTGCTGGCTTCTTCTGTTGTGATGATATTCCTGCTGGCATTATTTTGGGCAGCAGTTAGGTGGGAGGGTCGGAGCGGAAAGGATCCTTTCGCTCGAGGCTGGGATAGATTCCTAGTATCACAGGTGGCGATCGGAGTTCTTATGGTAGTCGATTTTTTCTGGATAGGTTTGTCTTGTCTGGGCGTCTATAGCCTATACCGTTTTATTCTCTGAGTACGGACCGTCTTTGGCGGTTCTTTTATTTATCTTTTATCAAAATGCCCTGCAGGTGGTCGTATTCATGTTGTAGGACACGGGCTAAGAATCCTTTAGCTCTTAGCTTGATCTTCTTGCCGTCCTCATCCAGTGCCTTAATTTTAATCTTTTTTGATCTCGGTATCTGGTGCCAGAAACCCGGGATGCTTAAACAGCCTTCTTCCATCTCGGCCGAGTCTTTTGAAAATTCTGTGACTTCGGGATTTATATATACTTCGGGTGCGTCATTCTCTTTGGCTAAGTTCTCGTCTATTACAAATAGCTGTAGATCTTTACCTACTTGATTAGCGGCCAAACCAATACCATGGGCCTCAATCATGGCCTTTTTCATATTAGAAATTAACGCCTCAATCTCGGGCGTTACTTCTTTAACTTCTTTTAACTTCTTGCGTAGTATTTTATTCGGTTCTTTTACTATCTCCATGTTTATATGATATGTCTCGGATCGACATCTACTATCCAGCCGGCGGGTATGAATCTCAAGAGCTCGTTTCTCTCAGCTAATTCAATTTCTAGGGGGACTTTTAGAATAATGTTCCAGACGTATTTCCCTTGTTCCCGCGATATGAATGCTGGAGCCGGTGGCAGAACTTTAATTTTTGTCTTGGACTGGGACACTGCCAACCTGAGCTTTTCAAAAACTATTCTTGATTCATCTCGGGCTTTTACAAAATTATGATGCCGGAATGTTAGTTTGACCAGGCTGGAGAACGGGGGGTAGGAAAACGCTTTCCTATTATCCAACTCCTGATTTATGAATCCATGTATTTCGCTCAAAGACTTAATTGCCGGACTGTCAGGATTATATGTTTGAATTGTTAACTTATCCGTAATTGCTCCCAGTGTATATAGCTGTCTGAGCAATGACTCCTCAGCCCTAAAGTCAGGTATGTTTATGAGTGCATCAGCGTTAATTATGCCAATAAATGGGACCTTTATCAAGTATTTATAGCTAAATGCTATTTGAGTTGTTACCAGGATCGAGGGCTTCTTATTCTCGAATTCTTCCAGTATCTCTAGCTCTTTTTCGACGTCGTTATCACTGACATCGCTGTCAAGGCGGAGGACATTTACATCCTTCAGCCAATCAGAATATTTTTTCATTCTTTCCAGCTCTTCGACAACCTTCTGGGTGCCTACTCCATATGGCTTTAGTTTATAGCTGCCGCAGTTGGAGCAGAGTTTTGGCTGTAGTTCGGAGTGGCTGCAGTGATGGCACATTAAGATAGACGTTTCTTTTTTATGAAGGACCATGGGCACGCTACAGTTGGGGCATTTGACTGACTGTCCGCACTTTTGGCATAAAAGAAAATTAGCATGACCGCGTCTGGGGACATATATTATTGTATTCTTCTTGTCCTCAATCTGCCCCAAGATAGAATTTTTTAGGCTTCGACTGAGTATTGAAAAATTACCGCTCTTAACCTCGTTAACCATACTAACAATGCGCTGAGTAGATAAGCTGCCGGTTAGCTTCGCATGTTTTTTATCCAAACTTTCCAGTCTTGGCAGGACAGCACTGAAGATATACCTCGATCCGTATAAGCTGCAAATATATTTTGCCAGGTCGGCTCCATTGTATCTCGGCATCATATCCGATTTATAGAATTCGTTAGATTCATCGTCGACTATAACTAATCCCAAATCGGCAAACGGTAAGAATAGGCCTAGTCTGGTGCCAATGATCAGATTGATCTCTTTCTTTTTCACTCCCTGCCAGACTTTATATAATTCCTCGTTAGATACGCTGCTGGATATATTCGCTGGCCGTAATTTAGAAAAGGATTTTAATAAGTATTTAGCCGATGTCTGCTCGGCCACTAGAAGAAAAACCTGCCTGCCCTTTTTTATCTCATTTAGGATAAGCTTCTCGTAATCTTTGAAGTGATCCTTTAGATTAGTTTTAACAAACTCAGGCTCGGTCTCTTTCATGTTGACTTCAGCCTCAGAGTCGGAGATCTCAAGCTTGTATTTCTTCTTGCCCCAGAATGGCGGCAGGATAGTCTTCAGGCTTATGCCAAGCGGAACGTAATATCGGCTAGAGATATATCCGGCTATCCGAAATTGGCTGTTAGAAACCTGGGACTCAGGGTTGATAACGCGAGATATATTCTTAAGCTTAAATCCGACACTTTTTCTGTATACCATCTTGCGGTCTCTGATCGTGGCAGAATCTACTACCACCGCTTTAATTTTTCGGCTGCCAAGCAAAACCTCGACTATAGAGCCGCGCTTGAGGGGCTCTTTGTTGAAATAGCTCAAGATTTGAGGCTGATTTCTAGGTATTAGGGCAAGAGGTATAGTGTCGACTATATACATGACCTAAGCATACCCCCGCCATCCTATTTTTTCCATATTTTTTCTGATATAATTCAGGCATATGGCAGATGAAATCAGAGTCAGAATAGCTCCCTCACCAACGGGGTTTTTGCATATTGGAACCGCCCGCACGGCTCTTTTCAACTGGCTGTTCGCGAGACACAATAGCGGCAAGTTTATCTTACGTATCGAAGACACCGACCTAGAAAGGTCAGAGAAGCGATTCGAAGATGATATCCTTAATGGTCTAAAATGGCTTGGTCTTGAATGGGATGAATTCTACAAACAAAGCGATCGCATACCCATCTATTCAAAATATATCCAAAAACTTTTGGAACAAGGAAAAGCTTTTCATTGCTATCACACCGAGGAAGAGCTAGAGAAGGAAGGACGAGAGCAGCTTGCGAAAAAGGGTCTTCAAAGGCATGTTTGCGAATACAAGAATAAAGATTCATCAGCTCCGGCACACCAGGGCATCATCCGGCTTGCTGTCGATGAGAATTCAAAGAGAAAGATCAAATTCAACGATACGGTCAGGGGAGATATTGAATTTGAGGAAAAGTTGCTAGGGGATTTTAGCATCGCTAAAGACGTAGAGACTCCTTTGTATAACCTGGCAGTTGTCGTAGATGATTATGAAATGGACATCTCCCATGTAATACGAGGTGAAGACCACATCGCCAATACTCCCAAGCAGATATTACTGATGGAGGCCTTGGGTTTTGAGATGCCGCAATTTGTTCACCTGCCGTTGATACTAGGCGAAGATAGGTCAAAGCTTTCCAAGCGTCATGGCGCAACCTCGATGATTGAATATCGTAAGCTCGGATATTTACCCGAAGCTCTAATGAATTTTCTTGGACTGCTTGGCTTTACTCCGCCGGATGGAAAAGAGATTCTATCAGCTAGCGAGTTGATAGAGGCTTTTGATTTGGTCAAAGTCCATAAATCAGGAGCAATATTTGATATTAAAAAACTAGATTGGGTAAACGGGGAATATATTAAAAAATTGAGCGAGGCAGAGCTGGTTGATAAGCTGAGCGAATTCGCTAACTCGGATAACAAAGATTACATTTTTAAAATAATGCCTTTGGCAAGAGAGAGAATAAAAAAACTTTCGGACATATCCGAGTTTAGCTATTTCTTTCAGAATCCAGATTACGACAAAGAGCTATTGCGTTGGAAATCCAGAAGTGATGAAGAAGTAAAAAAATCTCTAGAGGAAGTAGAGAAGATAATTGAAAAGTTAGGGACGGATGAACAAGGAAAATTACGTAATGAGCTGGATGAACTGGGAAAGAAGTTGGAAGATAGGGGACTGGTATATTGGCCTTTGCGCGTTGCCCTTTCGGGCCAGAAGGCATCGCCTGATCCAGTAGACATGGCAGAGATTTTAGGTAAAGAAAAGACCCTCGAAAGGGTCAGAGTGGCTAAAGAGCTAGTCTTGGCATAGGGGATAGTGTCGGCCGACGATCCGATCGCCACCAGTGAATGCTAATGCCTTTGGCTGTAACGGCTCATGGAAGATAACCACAACCATAATTTTTTTACCCTGCAGTCTGCCTGGAACTGTTTGGAATCCGGTGACTCTGAGAGAAAATTTGTTCTCAAATATACAGAAGATATCAAGCCAGACATTGAAGAATATTTCGATAAGCTCCGGGTCAAGGCAGATATTCGAGTAATTCCCCAAAGTCCTTACCTCGATCTTACCGAGATGGCCAATATCGTCGATGTGCCGAACCTTGTACTGAAAGGTATTCTCACTGGACATATGACATTCTCCTTTTGTGAAGTTTCAAATGTGGAATAACTATAAAATAGAATTCAAGACTAGTCAACTTTTACTAATATTTTCTTTAGTAATTTTTTGTCTTTTACTAGTGCCAACGGCCAAAGCGGCAGAGGATATTAATCAAGAGATTCTTAATCTGAGGAGTCAGATTGAGGAGTTGACCAAGCAGGCTGAACAATATAAGGGGACGATTGCTCAAAAACAAAAACAGGCAAAAACATTACAGCAGCAAATAGATATTCTTGAGAACCAGATAAAGAGACTGGAGACCAGCATCGGTATCACAGAGAGACAAATCTCGTCTTCCGAGCTGGAGATTATAAATCTAGAGGGAGAGATATTTGATGCCCAGAGAGAAGTCGATCAAAAACGCCAAGCGATAGGGGAGTTGATCTCTTTTCTCTATCAGAGGGACAAGCTTAGTCTATTGGCCATATTGCTAAAATCTCCTCGTCTGTCTTCTTTCGCAAGTGAAGCGGAGCAGGCTGAGAGTTTGAATAAGCAGTTGACCGGACTTTTGACAGAAATAAAAATTAAAAAACAAATCCTGGAAGAGAACAGAGATCAGCTTTCGCAGAAAAAAAACGAACTGGAAGATCTAAATGTAAAGCAGAATAGTCAAAAGATATCTTTGAGCGGTAGTAAGATTGGCAAGGGTAATCTTTTAACCGAGACCAAGGGAGAGGAAGTCAGGTATCAGGAACTACTGAGAGAGGTTGAGAAAAAACAGACGGAGTTCTTTAATGAATTACAAAGATTGGAGAATGAGGCAGTAGAGTCCGGAGCTTTTATCGTCCACGTTACAGCTGATAACGTGCCACCCAAGGGGAATGTATTCAGATGGCCGTACGATGACTATTTCTTAACTCAGGGGTTCGGCTATACAACTTATGCTAGGAGGGGAGCATATGGCGGAGCTCCCCATAACGGAATCGATTTTGCGTCTGGGCTCGGCACGCCTATACGTTCAATTGGTTCCGGGGCCATATTAACAAGCGGTTTCAACAGCGGATTCGGGAATTGGGTTGCTGTGCGCCATGACAATGGACTGGTCAGCGTCTACGCCCACATGGGTTCGCCGACAGGCTTAGCTAATAGCACGCCCGTCTCCAACTCATCGATAATCGGTTACGAAGGCTCTACCGGTAATTCCACTGGATCTCACTTGCATCTGAGTCTATATAGAGACTTCTTCACATATCTAAAGAACGACCAGCTTTATTTCAACTACTTTGACGGAACCCTTAATCCGTTGGATTATTTGCCATAATTTGGTCTAATTTTAATTTTTGCTAAGATATCCATATGATTAATATCTTAATTCTAGGTGGCGGTTTCGGCGGCATACGTGCCGCTTTAGATTTGAGCAAAAGAGTAGGCCACAAGAAGGATATTAAGATTACTCTAGTAGACAAGCAAAGCTCTCAAACATTCTTCCCAACTCTGTATGAGCTAGCTTCCGTCTACGGAGTGGATCATCAGCATCCATTTCACACAAAACTTCGCGGCACGGTTTCTATCCCGTATGCGGATATTTTTAAGGGCAAGCATATTGACCTAGTAGAAGCCGAAATTAAACACATTAATTTAGGGGGTAAACATGTAACTACTAATAGCGGGTCAGATCTGCCATTCGACTATTTAATAATAGCCATGGGTTCTACGGTATCGACTTTCGGCATACCCGGAGTGGAGGAGTATGCCCATAAATTTAAAACTCTTGAAGATGGACTTTTGTTAAACGACAAGATCGAAGATACATATATTGCGGCTGGTAAAAAAGAAAAACCCTTGCCAGTGCATATTCTCGTTGGTGGGGCAGGATTTACTGGAGTGGAATTGGCCGCTGAACTTTCATCTTGTACCATTCATATAGCTCATAGGCATAATGTGACTGAGAATAACTGTACCGCTATTACTCTCCTGGAGGCCGGCCCTACTATATTACCGGCCATATCAGAGAAGGAGAGGAATAAGATAAAAGCCAGATTGGTGAGATTGGGCGTTAATCTTTTGGAAAATTCAGCGATAAAAGAAGTCGGGCCCGATTTTGCAAAGCTGGCGGATGGCAGTGTTTTGAAGGGCGATATCATCATATGGACTGCCGGTGTGAGGGCTTTAGATATTCTAAAATCAATTGATGGTCTTGAGCTGGATGAGAAGGGGAGGATAGTGGTTAACGACTTTATGCAGACAAATCATCCAAATATATTTGCGGTTGGTGACAATATAAATTTTGTAGATAAAAAAACAGGCAAATCAATTCCTCAAATGGCATACGTGGCCATAGAGCAGGGGAGGGTGGCTGCTGAAAATGTTTCACGGCTAGCTACTAGCAAGAGGCAGAACGGGGGAGAGGCGAGTCTAAAAAAATATGACCCGCATCTGGATGTATGGATCGCACCTGTAGGTGGAAAGAATGCCGTGGTTCACATAGGAGGGTGGGGGAGATTCGATGGATTCTTAGGCTATCTGGTTAGACAGCTAGTTGATCTGAGATACTTCTTGTCAGTCCTGCCATTCTTCAAAGGATTTAAGCTCTTCCTAGAAGATACAAGGATTTTTGTTAAAAATGACTGACCTGTGGATAACTTTTGACACATGTCGCAAAATATTGTCTAATGAGAGTAGGGGGGAAGTAGTAAATTTATGAATAAGATAAACAAAACACTTCCATTGATACTCATAGCAATACTTGCTCTGTCTTTAACTCTCTCTAGTACTGCCCTAGCGGCAGATTCTGAAGGAATCCAATTTAACGTACCATCCCTGCCAAATCCATTAGATCTGTTAGAAAATGACGTTCTACAGGACGCTGCAGATAGTAAGGGTATAGGGACGACCGTTCCAAGCCTTCCTAAGCTTCCTGGATTCAAAGATATTATAGCTGGTACTAGCGGAAATGCCTTCAGTGAGCTAATTAATACCGATGCCTTCTCATCCGATGACATTAGCGGCACGCTAAAGGCAGTAGCTGTCCTAGCGATCAATCTATTCCTCATTGTTATACAGACAGTAGCGGGCATATTAAAGGTATTGTTATCATTCTTATCCTGATCTAGATAACTCAACGTCGTACAACCTACATTGTGCGTCCTACTAAATAAAGCAAAAGCCCTCTATCCTCTATCAAAAAACCCCGCGATGCGGGGCGTTGTTTTATCTATTCCCTTCTGGGGAATCACAGGCGGTCTATTAGGTCGTGAAATTTCTTCACAACTACTTCCCCTCTGGTTTTCAGGGTCGGAGTTTGCTCGAGCTGTTTGCTGTCGAGTATCTCGATAGCTCCTACTTTTCGTATACCCTCCCCTGCTTGTTCTATGGCCAATGCGAGGGTCGTATATAAGGTCTCATCTACCTCTAATTTTCTAGCCAGATCCGCTATGAATACTAAAGCAACGAGATACGGTTTGTTGTCACCACAGACTACGACCTCTTCAATTCGAGGATCGATGTTCCGTATAGTATACTCAAGCTGTTCAATCTGAGCTTCAGTGACGAATTCGCCATGGGCGAGTTTTACACCCTTCCCAATTTTACCGACGTAGTTGAACCTGTTACCTATTTGAGTACCAATATCACCGGTACGATAGGAGTTGGAATTCCCGAACTTACTAAGAGGCTGTTCTTTGCGTCCCCAATAGCCGAGCATGACATTAGGCCCGGCGACAGTTATTTCCCCAGTCTTCGGGTCTAAGCCGACCCAACCTTTGCCTATGATTTTTCCATCAATAGTTACCGCTCCAGCAGCTTCCGTTTGTCCGTATACGTCTTCGATTACAATACCCATGTCAGCGAAGAATACCTTCTCGTTGATGCCTATCTTAGCTCCAGCACTAATGTAGTGTCTTACTTCGCCAAATCCTAGGGCTCTTTTGATGAGCCAATGTTTCCAGCTACGAGGCATAGGTAATTTGAACTTTGTTTCGATCTGTTTCTTGAAGTTTATCCATACCTTTGGCACTGCCAGGAAAACTGTTGGTTTAACTTTTCTGAGTACCGCTGGGAAATTCTTTCTTAGCTTTTCTCTGTCTTTGACGACCTCTCTAGCATGCTCGGTGAAGTACACCTTGTAGCCGAATCGAAGGTGACAGAAGAATGTGGCTATCAGATCAGAGATATGGCCGAGTGATAGATATGACAGGATCCTATCTTTATCAGATACTGCCAGTTCTTCACCGATAGCCTCTACGGCAGCTGAAATATTTTCATGAGAAAGCATCACGCCCTTTGGGTCTCCTGAGGTTCCGGAGGTATAGGGCATGATTAATACATCGGCCGTCTCCTTGGGTACATACTTCCAGCCGTAGGGCATGATCAGCATGGGCCAATCCATTTCCGACCAAGGTGTTCCGATCTTGTCTACAAGATGACCGGAGACTTCTAGCTTGATCTTTGTTGGATTCAAAAGAAAAATACCGTGACGATAATCTTTCTGGCCGTCATACCATTCACAGCCTGCAGCGAGAGTCTCGTCGTTGAATGCGTAGTCGTCAATATCAGTCAGATACTCTTCCAAACATGCCGGTATAATTAGCAGCTTAGGCTGGCAATCAGCTAGAATCTTTTTCAGGTCAACCTGCCCCTCTTCTTTTACGAGGGGAGCATTAATGGGTACCGGGATGGCACCAATGAGCATTATGCCCAACAATGCGAAAAAGGACTCGGGAAGACTCAAAGGGATAAATGCGACTCGGTCGCCGCTCTTAACACCTTCTTTCTCCAGGCCTTTAGCCATGTATATGGCCATTTCGATATAGTCTTCCCAGGTATAGTATTCTTTTCTGCCGTTTGCTTTGATGAGGATCAGGGCATCTTCTCTGACATCCCTGTTTGTCGCTATCTCTTTTAGGAACTTTGCCATGAAGTCCATGGGTTTCCTCCCCTATTGTGAAGTTTCTGGGTTGATAATAACATAAAAATTCGTGCAGTCAATTTTTAATTTGGTATGCGTGTGATAAAATTTCGGCATACATTTTTATGTGGTACTCCAAAGTAGAAAATTTTATGGCCGCTACCGGGTACGAAATAGACGGTATTTGGTATCCGAGAGTCACCTCGATCTCTTCAATCAAGGCGAAGCCCGCTTTATATTATTTTTATGCAAACCAAAAAAGTTTTGCCGTGGCCGAGGCGATAAAAAATAAGTCAGCCGAAGAAGGAACCCTCTTGCATGACACCGTAGAGGCGATTCTAAAGGGGAAGGATCCAGAAATCCCTGATTTAATTAAGCCAGCCGTGACCGCTTTCCTTGATTTCAAGCAGCAAAATGAGATTGTCCCCCATCAGATCGAGGCACGCATAATAAGTAAAAAACACCACTATGCCGGGACTTTGGATTGTCTGGCGGAGCTGAATGGCCAACTTGGGGTGCTGGATCTCAAGACTTCTTACGCCATATATCGGGATTATGGAATCCAGACGTCTGCCTATGTAGAGGCATTGCGAGAAGACTCCTCTATGCCCCCTCTAAAACGCTGGATTTTGCGTCTGGACCAGTCGAGGGTATGTCTGAAAGGTTGTGGCTCGAAAATGCGTGAGAAAGGCGGGAGCGTCAAAATTAGGGCAGCCAAGAAGACCAAGGCTGTTACTGAATGTCCTCATGTCTGGGACGATATGGCGGGAGAAGTTGAGTTGAAAGAGTTGCCTGATTTCGAGAAGGACATTAAGGCTTTCCTTGCTTCAAAAACTCTGTGGGAATGGGAGAACGAATTTTGGCTGAGCAAAATAAAAAACGGCCAGAGGCCGTCTTAGTTTAGAACGGAACTTCGTCTTCGCCAGTGTACCTTCTGGCGATCTCTCTTAGACGTAATCCGTTAGAGGATATTTGGGGAAGCGGGCTAGTCCCGTTTTTTGATGCCGAACCATCAAAAAGAGTTTTACCATTTTGGCTTAGACAATTGATAACATGTCCAACTAGATAGTTGTTCAACAGCCTGAGCCTGGCTTTAAACTCTCCTTTCTTGATTCGGTCAGCAAAGTTTTTTATGAATATTTCTTCCTGTTCTTCAGGCGTTATTTTTATCTCGTGGGTAACCGGACTGGAGAATGGCAAGAAGTAGACCAATCTTCCTGAGTTGAAAGGAAGTTCATGATCCCATATTGCCTCATCTCCCCCGCTGCATTGCAGGTGATAATCAAGATTCGCCATGGTGATATATCGTTTAAGCTGGGTTGCGTGAGATTTTATAGGCTCGGCTACATCGCTCGCACTGATAACGCCATTCGGTCTAGCAGCATCACCTACTGCAAATTTCCAGTCCAAAATAGCCATATCCAATTTGCCAAATCTTGAAAGAGAAATGGCCAGTGCTCCGGTCGATTTTGCAGGCCGGTTTTCTGACAATTTACTCAACATTTGTTTTTGGGTAGGGCTTGGTTCTATGCCATTTATGCTCGTAACTTCTAAAGCATCGAGTCGTCCAGCGCTAAGACCCAGACTTGTGGATAGGACCGGCACTTCTTTGAATAGTACTCTTTTTTCTTTATCTATCGCGTCTATAGTCCAAGACCAGCTAAGCAGAGTCAGCAGGGCGAGGTACTTCTCAAGAGGCCCGTTTAGATTAAGGATAGATTCAATGTAGGGCGAGAATACCGGCTTAAGACTTCTGCTAAATTCATCAACCATGGGGAGGGCAGACAAATATGCTTTCACCCAGCTTTTTTGTAGCGGTTCAACCTCTGAGATTAGGGCACCTCTTAATAGTTCAATCTTCCTGCTCAATTTCGCAGTGATCATATTGCCCGGTAAGACTTCAGAAAAAAGTTCTGGATCCGTCAACTCGCCTTTTTCGAAAAGCGAGTCCTGGACGTAGTCTACTCCTTTAAACAGAGCCAACTGAGCTGAGGCGGGGCCAGCAGGAGACATCAATTTTCTAGCGAGTCTATAGTCCGGTATCTTGCCTGTCAGCAGTGCATGTATAGCTTGATGGCTTGCGATTCCGTGGAAACGGTAAGGATTCGGCTTCCTCTCTTTCGTTTCTGCGGACAGTAAATTCCTTAAACGCCTGAGCGGTTTGTTTTCTCTTTTTCTCGTCAGGTCTTGATAGGAGATACTAACTTCCTCAAGATTGTTGTCTTGGCTCAATCTGTTGAGATAAGCTAGAGCTTCGGTTGCATCACTTGTTAGTCCGGACTTGATAAGAACACGGATTATTTTTTCTAGGTCTTCTTCGGGTATAACCATACTTGCCCAGATACTGAAATCTGGATCTAGGTCTGGTATCTGTGAGAGCAGATCTTTGACAGACACTTCCGTAGAGAACAGATTGGCCGTGAACAATTTTCACCTCCTTTCTATTATTGTGAAGGGACTGTACTTGTTTAGTCTAGACTACTATTTGCTGCAGTTGGAAGCAAGCGCATAGCCAGCGGCCAGAGCAGCTGCTTCATTTGGAAATGTTAGTTTATTCTTCTCTGCTATTCTCTGTGCTCCTGAGCACCAAAGGAAGTGATATAATTTGCCGCTGGAGGCTTTTGATGCCACAACAGGCTGTTCTTG
>JBBEDS010000008.1:0-1111 GCA_040881175.1 Minisyncoccota bacterium
AGAATACTAATGTGCAAAGTGGTGGAACTGAGCTGCTACGGGTTATAGAGTCTGGTAACGTTGGGCTTGGTATATCTACTCCAGGCGCAGTGCTTCACATAGCTCCTGGATCTGGCGTGCCTGGATTTCAGCAGTCTTCTAACGGGACTTTCAATATTGATGCGCCAGCTATAATTGGCGGAAGATTTAGAGTCTTGGAAAACGGTAATGTAGGCATAGGAACGCAGACTCCAGCGCAGCCACTTCATGTGTTTCGAGACGATGCGGGTAGTGGAACTCAGGTTAGGGTTCAGTCAGCTACTAATCAGGGCCAAGGAGTAGAATTCTATGAAGGAGCTACTTTTAGAGGCTCGCTTTTGACAGGTCAAACAGTTCTACAAATTAGAAATGATAATAATGATACCGCTAATTCAATAATAATCCGCCAGGACAGTGGTAATGTTGGTATAGGTACGACAACCACGCCAGATAAATTAACAGTACTTGGTGATGCGGGAAAAACAGTAGGGGGTACGGCATGGAATGACCTATCTGATATTAGATTCAAAAAGAATATAACGCCCCTTTCTAATGAGTCTATTTTGGAGACCGTGCGCCAGCTTCGCCCAGTGTCATACGAATGGAATGACGAAAGAGCGGCAAAATTTGGTCCTGACCCAGGGAAAAACTTTGGTTTTATAGCCCAAGAGCTGAAAGAAGTTATTCCAGAATTTGTTTTCGAAAGGGATGGTTACTTTTGGTACAACCCATCTGGAATTGAATCAATCCTAACCGCAGCTATCCAACAACTCGACTCCAAAGTCTCCTCCCTCTCTTTCCAGCTTGAACAAATAGCTTCCTCCTCTTCAACCATTCTTTCTCAAGATGACCCATCTATATTAAACATAGACTCCATCTTCTCCTCTATCTTATCCAAATTCACCCAATCCCTTGAGATTGTATTTGAGAAGGGGTTGGTGAGAATAGCGCAGGTAATTGCCGATACTGTAGTGGCAGAGAAAGTAACTACAGATAATTTAGAGATAAAAGACAGTGCTACGGGTGACGTTTACTGCGTCCGTATAGTTAACGGTGAATGGGATAAAACAATTGGGAGCTGTGGTTCTGCTGT
>JBBEDS010000008.1:1211-20224 GCA_040881175.1 Minisyncoccota bacterium
TCTTAAACACTTCCGGTTCGGTTTGAGCTAGGTCAGATAGAATTTTTCGATCCAGCTCTATATTCGATTTCTTGAGTCCGGCGATGAATTTACTGTAGGAGAGATCATTCTGCTTGGTGGCTGCCCCGATCTGTACTTGCCATAATCTACGGAACAGACCTTTCTTTTTACGACGATCATTAAATTGAAATGTCCAGGCATGAAGCAGGGCTTCTTTAGCCTGTCTGTATTTGTTCTTTCTGCCCCACATGAAACCCTTTGCATGTTTAAGCAGGTTTTTTCTTCTTTTATTCGCTGTTGTTCCTCTTTTTACTCTAGGCATTGTTGTACGGTAGCTGGTGCTTAATACTTATCTTATTCTCTCCCGGTAATTCAGTTTGTGTTCTCTTGTGACGCCTCATACTGCCAGTATCTTTGGCATTGAAATGATTCATCCTGACACTTCGGCGCTGCAGCTTACCTTTTGAAGATATCTTAAAACGCTTCAATACTGATTTATTTGTTTTTAGCTTTTCTTTACTCATAAAATTTACTTCTCCGGCTTAATTAATGCATTCAGACCAGAGGGGGCTCTTTTTATGGGGGCCTCCATGGTGTACGGCTGAGTGACTAGTTTTAACAGTTCTTGTAGTTTCGTTTGTCCGATGTCGGCCATACTCCTTTCTCTTCCTCTTAATTTGAGCTCCGCCCTCACTTTATGGCCTTTTTGCAGAAACTTATCTATCTGACCTGCTCGTATAGCCATGTCATGACTGCCAGTTTTAAAGCCAATTTTAACTGTTTTTATGTCACCCCCGGTAGATTTATTAGACTTTGATTCCTTTTCCTTCTTCTCTTTCTGATACATATACTTACCATAATCCATGATTTTTGCAATCGGTGGCTTGGCGCTGGGGCCTACTTCCACAAGATCAAGCTCCTGATCAGCGGCTAGCTTGATGGCCTCGTAAGTTTGCATTACGCCCAAATGCTTGCCTTCTGCATCTATCACTTGAACCTGCGGAGAACGTATCAGATTGTTGAGTCGTAGTCGTTTCTCCTGGTGTTTTTGTATTGGCATAGTAGTCCGAACAATTCTAACACATTTTCAATATTTTTCAACTTTGGTGGACCGGAGGGGATTCGAACCCCTGACCCTCTGACTGCCAGCCAGATGCTCTACCGCTGAGCTACCGGCCCATAAACAAATTTGGGCATCATTTCTAGTTCAAGTTGTATTTTCGTGCTGCCACCTGATATAACGCAAACACCTTTATAGTCTTTCTTTCTGGTCGGTTTGCCTACCGTTCTTTTATCAGGGTAGCTTTTGTAGAATTTCTTTAACGGTATTTTTAATTTTCGTGACCAAAATTTTTGTAATGTTGATAAATTTTGGTCGGAACGGTAACAAATATAACAGTCTAAACCCGCTCTGTCTATATCATAGCATTTCTTTAGAAGGGTTAAATATAATTCTAAAATGTCCGGGTCGGAGCTTCCAAGTTGTAATCCAGAATGCGACTTCCATTTTGCCCCCCCTCCTAAATACAAAAATGCATTCGAACCACAATTTATTAACAGAACTATATTTACTGGTTCTATTTAAAGATATATACTATTACTATGCGCGTTCATTCTTCAGAAAAAATTGAGCAACTTAAGAGGTTAAGAAGAGCGGGTCACAGCATTGAAGACTTGGTTAGAATGTTGTCAATTCCAAAGACAACTGTTTGGCATCACATACAGGGTATAAAATTACGAAAAGAGTATATTTTAAGATTGAAAGCTAACCAAGGTGGAAGTAAGTTGAAAAAAGAGCGAGACTTGGCCAAAGCCAAAGAGAATGCAAGAACTTTGCTAAATAGTAAGCATAGGCGTTTGGTGGAGCTATTAGCAATGCTTTACTGGGCTGAGGGAGATAACAAAAATGCCTTTTCTTTTACTAATACTAACTCAGAGATGATAAGTATGTTCATCATAATACTAGAAAAGTGTTTTAACATTAGTAGAGACCAATTGTTGGTAACCGTTAGATATTTTACTGGGATGAGTAGAGACAGTTGTTTAAAGCACTGGTCAGTAGTAACGAAAGTTCCCAAAAAACAAATTAACATGTATTATAACGATGGCGGTAAAAGAGGCAGGACTGAATTTGGAATATGTCGGATCGGGGTTAGAAAAAGTGGTTATTTATTTAAGGTGATCCGTTCTTTAATCGCCGAGATTCCAGAAGAGATTAATTGCCCTCGTAGTTAAATGGATTATAACAGTCCCGTCCTAAGGGATAGTTGGGGGTTCGATTCCCTCCGGGGGTACAAACTTAATGAAACTACCTAAGGAAGTCCTAGATGTTCTCAAAGGACTTCAAAAAGAAGGATACGACGGATATATAGTGGGCGGATGCGTACGTGATTTTGTCATGGACCGTGAGCCTGAGGATTGGGATGTCACGACCAATGCCAAGCCGGAAGAAATACAGAAAGTTTTTCCCGAAAGTTTTTACGAGAATAACTTTGGGACTGTCGGAGTAAAAACAGATTCAGAAGATGAAAAATTAAAGATCATTGAGGTTACGACATACCGTGTGGAATCAAAGTATACCGACAAGAGACATCCAGATGAAGTTAAGTTTGCCTCTAAGCTGGATGAAGACTTGAAGAGACGTGATTTTACGGCGAATGCTCTGGCTATGAATGCCAAGGGAGATATTACTGATCTTTTTGGCGGCCAGGAAGATATATCTAAGAAAATAATCAGGGCGGTAGGAGATCCAGAGGAAAGATTCAACGAAGATGCATTACGAATGATGAGAGCGATCAGACTTGCTGCGGTACTGGGGTTTGAGATTGAGCCTAATACGCTGGAGGCTATAAAGAAAGACCATGGATTACTTCGCGCCATATCCAAAGAAAGAATACGGGATGAATTTGTAAAGATTATTAATTCCGATGGTGCGGATAGAGGAATTGAATTACTGAGAGAATCTAACTTGCTTCAACATGTCATGCCCGAGCTATTAGAAGGTGTTGAGGTAGGACAGAACAAACATCATATATATACGGTCTGGGAGCACAACCTGAGAGCATTAAAATATGCTGTTGAGAAGAACTATTCCATGGAGGTGAGATTGGCTTCATTACTTCACGATGTCGGCAAGCCAAGAACGAAAAGAGGCGATGGTCCGGATTCCACTTTCTATAACCATGAGATGGTGGGCGCAAAGATGGCTGCGGAAATAGTGGATCGGCTTAAATTCTCGAAGAACCAGGCAGAGAAAGTAATTAAGCTGGTTCGCTGGCACCTTTTCTACTACAATGTCGGAGAAGTAACGGAGTCGTCGGTCAGGAGGTTAGTTGCCAACATTGGCAAGGAGAATGTTGAAGATTTGATCAAAGTCAGAGAGGCCGACAGAATCGGTTCCGGCGTACCGAAGGCCAAACCATACAAACTTCGCCATCTGCAATTCATGATCGATAAAGTTGCCAGAGACCCGATATCCCCCAAAATGCTGAAAGTAAAAGGCAATGATGTCATCAAGATCTTAAAGTCCGAACCCGGTCCGAGGATCGGCATTATACTAAACGCATTGATGAATGAGGTGCTGGATGATCCCGAGAAAAATACGGAAGAATATCTTGAAGATCGAGTGCTTAAGCTAAATTCTCTTCCAGAGGATGAGCTTTTTGAATTGAGCAAAAGAGGAAAGTCAAAATTGCTCGAAACCGAAGAGAGAGAAGTGGAGAAAATCAAAGAGAAGCACCACGTTGATTAATGGCCACTGGCCTGATAAAGTATTGATTAGCATAGCTCTTTTAATCGGAGGCGGCGATGAAAAATGACGAGATTCTAGAACCTGGTAATCTTTTGAACCCGCTTCCAGAGTTTGGCGCAAGAATCAGTCAGCTTGTTGCTGAATCATTTCTTGCCGGAGGCGCTAAATTGAATGAGTTAAGGGTGGGCAGCAGGCTGGCTGTAACAACCGAGAACAGGACGTATATAATAGAGAAAAGAGGACTAGATGATTACTACATCTCAGGCCATCCGGAATTTTGTCCAGAACCGACCAAGGCTTTCAACATTGGTTCGACCTGGGGAGGAAGTATGATGAAGTGCAGGTTCGTGGGAAGAGACATGTGTCTAGAATTTAGAACGGAAGAGTATGAGCGCGTCTCCACCTCTCTCATCAGAGAGGTGAAAGAAATTTGAAATATTTTGCCCCGCATTTTGTGGGGCGTTCATTATTACGGGCCGTAGTATACCGGTAGTACGCACCCTTCGGGTGGGTGAAGATCGGGTTCGATTCCCGGCGGCCCGACAAGATAAAGTATCTGTCGGTTGGATCAATGGAATATATTAGAAAGAACATATTACTCATAGTAGTTTTTTTGACAGGTGCAGCTGTTTTAGTAATTGAAGTTGTAGCTGTTCGAGTTCTCTCTCCATATTTCGGCAACACAATATTTACCGTATCGAGCGTTCTTAGTGTAATCCTTGCCGCTTTAAGTCTGGGATATTATGTAGGCGGTAAATTGGCCGATCAGCATCCATCACTAAAATGGTTTTTTGGTATTATCCTGACTAGCGGACTTAGCGTGCTCATTTTACATGTGCTAACTTTACTAATTCTGCCTTTTCTCGGTTTTGCACTTTCAATTACCAGCGGGCCTTTAATATCCGCGCTGATCCTTTTCTTCATCCCCGGTTTTCTATTGGGCACCCTATCTCCTTTTGTTATTAAACTTCAGAAGACTCTATTACCCGAAGAAGGTATTGGCAGTGTTTCGGGTAAGGTATTTTTTTGGTCAACCTTAGGCAGTATCTGCGGCAGCTTACTGACCGGCTTTGTGCTGATCCCTAACTTCGGAATAAATCAGATAATACTGGTAACTGGTATATTCCTCACTTTTTTGGGCCTCCTGCCTTTAATATATCTTCGGACCAGTCGGAAAAAGGTAGGGAGAATATCCGCATTAGTAATAGTCGTGCTGGCCCTGGCCCTATCTTTCGCCAGGGTACCGAATGAAGAAGTCCTCTTCAGTGAAGAAGGGGTTTACGAAAGAATGACGGTCTACGACGGAACATATAACGGGAGGCCAGCCCGTTTTTTCCAACAGGATAGGAGTAACTCAGGTGGGATGTACCTTGATTCAGAGGAGCTTATGTATGAGTACTCGAAATACTACGTTGCTTACAAAGTTTTCAAACCGGACATAGAGAATACTCTTGTAATAGGAGGAGGTGCGTATTCTATTCCCAAGGCCCTGCTTAAAGAGTCTCCGGATGTGAAAGTCGATGTAGCTGAAATAGAGCCTTCGCTATTTGAATTAAGCAAAAAATATTTTCAAGTTCCCGATGACCCCCGGTTGGTAAATTATGTCGTGGATGGACGAAGACTACTACATGATTCTAATAAAGAATACGATTTAATATTCAGTGACGTGTACTACTCCTTATTCTCTATCCCTACCCACTTCACAACGAAAGAGTTCTTCGAAACTGCAAAGAGTAAGATGAGTCCGGGTGGAGTATTCATGGCAAATATGATCGGTGACCTATCTCAGGACGAGGTGTCTTTAATAATGTCGGAGATTAAAACATTCCGTACCATTTTCCCCAACAGCTATTTCTTCGCCGTCAGGTCTCCTGATTCTCTGGAGACGCAGAATAATATATTCATAGGATATAACAGTGATAGGAAAGTAGACCTCGCAAGTTACGAGATAAGGAATCATAAAGACGAGGCAATCAGGACATTGAATCAGCAAGCCATTGATATAGAGGGTCTGGATTTCTCCAAACACATAGTGCTTACGGACAACTTTGCTCCTGTCGAGCATCTTACCTCCAAGATTCTAAAGAAAGGACTGCCTGGGAAATAACTTGAATTCCATTGATGTTTCAATGGAATTGTGCTTTTTTGTTAGTAAGTACAGAACATTTACAAGGAGGACGAGATGGATTTTTCCGACCCCGAATTCAACGCTATTGTTGAGAAGATGACTCTTCTTGTCGGTCAGGCCCTCCCGGAGATTATGGAAACAGAAGAATATTCTGATGAGCTTGAGAAGCTCAATGCACTAATGCTGAAAAAGTTTGGACATATTATTACCGACGTGATCGTCAAGGTTACCTACAAGGTTGCAGAGGTAAAAGAGACAGAAGGCGAATCGGGACGAACTGCTAGTCAGCAGCCTGGGGTCAATGTAAGTTTTGATATCGGTGCCGGTGATATGAGCTTCCTCAAAGGCTTAAAGGTCAGCGCTGAGCCCGATGAACTTGAGGAGATTGAGAGAGGTTTACAGAGAGCGAGAGAAAGAAAGCTTCTCCCTCCCGCATCTACTGAAAGTGAAAAACCAAAGCTGGAAACAGGCGAGATCATTAACAACATCAGAATGATAGCCAGACAGCTAGACCCGGACGCTAGGTTGCGAGTGGCCCAAGGAGTAAACGGTGACGAGGAATCAAAGTACTGGGACGTAAAATTTCCAGAAAACGAGAACCTAATAAATGAAAGAATCTGGCTGAATTGTATTCAGGAAGTGGTGAATAAAATAGTCGACCATAGCGGGAATAAAGAAAAAATGGAAAAAGCCCTTCGCGGGTTTATGCAATTCCTCATCCTGGCAGGGTTAAATGAATGAGAAAAATCATTCTTCTGGCAGGGGTTCTTGTCATCTGCTCCGCAATAGCCATGGGTCAGTCACGACGCCATCGGCCCGGAGAGCTTGTCGGTTCGACAGAGCAGCGAGTTATCCAAAATACCAAAGCTGTTAATCTGGGCATTGAAAGTGTAGTCGATGATAAGCAACTGATGTCGATGGCAAGCAACGGAAAGTTGGTCAGGCTGTTAGATACAAGCCACTACTATATAGGTCACAGCCGTAATCAGAAGCCAGAGCCGGTATATGTCAGGCCGTGGGTGGCTTCGTATCTTAACAATTTAGCTCGAGATTACTTTCTGGCCTTTCGTAAGAAGCTTAAGATAACTTCGGGAACCCGAACCCTTGAGAGACAAAAGGCCATGCGGACCAGGGGCTCTCGATACTACACCCCCTATGCAGCTAAAGCAGAAACTGCGCTTGAGGAATCGTTGCACTTGCGTGGCGTGGTCGTGGATATATCCCGCTTGGGTATGACCAGACGTGAAATACTCTGGTTCAGGCAGCGCCTAGTTGCTGACAAGGTGAATGGCATTGAAGCCGAAGAAGAACAGAATGAAATCGAGATCGAGATAGAACCAATTGAAGAGAACGTCTGCTACCATATTGTTGTTTTTCCTAAAAGTAGTAAATAAAAAGCTCCGACTAAGATCGGAGCAATTTTTTTCTAAAGTACGTAATCTGTGCATTTGAGAAGAATAACCAGCAGTCATTAGTAATTCTTTCGACAATTTTCTCTTCCCACTTTTCGTACTCCCTCGTCTTCTTCAGGGAGTAATTTTCTACGCCGGTAATGATTATATGGACCATCTCATGAAACAGAGTTTGGGCATCGAGCGGATCGGGCGGTATATAGATAGCTTTTACGCCAAGGAGCAATTCTCCCATGTATTTCTTCCTACCTCTGCTTAGCGGTGCGGCCCTAACTATTGTGAATTTACCGCTTTCCAAGATCTCTTTGGCTAATTTGAAAAAGCAATCAGCTAGTCTTTTACCGGCCCTCGACTCATAGATAATTTGTTTCTTAGTCTTAGCCATATTCTCCTCCAATTTTTAAATAACTCTAATTGATATTTTACTAGTTAAAATATAGAATACAAATGCCCAAAGGGGCCTATAGCACAGTGGTAATGCGCCGCATTCGCATTGCGGAGACCCGAGTTCGATTCTCGGTAGGTCCACCAACAGGAACTTTCGCGTTTTCATTTAGATGCAGTATCCTCAATGCTGGACCTTTACTTTTTTGTTATAAGCGACTAGATTGACGGTGCACGTTGAAAATTCGTGATTTGATTTGCAAATATATACCGTTTTGCCTCTAGCTTTTTAAGTTCAATAAAGGAGTAAAAGAGATGAAAAGGATTAGGGAAGCTCTTGCACTCATATTTGTTCCCTTGTTTTTCTCTCTCTCCGCCTATGGTGGTGACTGTGAAGACTTGCACCTGATTTCTGCCACAACTCGAGTAGTTAAGTATGGAGAAACGATACTGGTCCACGGGTGCAATTTTAGTGGGAATTTGTACGTGCGTATAGGCAATCGGCTGGTTGTCCCGGCAGAAAAGCTTTCTACCGAGTTTGCTGTTGCTCAGATGCCATATGTGCCGGTGATCCCTACGCACATAAGGGTTGAAGTTGAGGCTGTCGTGGACGGCGCGATGAACAAAAGTAACACGGTAACTTTGCAGGCCTGGCCCGAAGATATGCCATTTCCGGAGTTCAAGGGCGGGTGGCTCGTTGACGGTGCGACATTCAGGAACGGTGTATTTTCTCCCGGTATGATTGCGACTCTATTCGGCAACTCATTTACGAGAGTAGAGGAGGCGTTGAACAAAATGCCCCTCCCCAGAGAGCTTGCCGGGTTAAGCGTGTTCTATGGCGATAAGGCCGTAGCGTTGTTTTACGTTGGACCATCGCAGATCAACTTTATGATCCCGCTTGAGGCTGACGAGCGTAGAGTCGTGCTTATGAGGTTTGTGACCATTGGGCCGGACGGTTTGAAATATGTTAGCCAGACTAGTCCTGTCCAGACTGTTCCCTCGGTGCCGCGAGTTTTTATGTATCTAGATGATCAAGGCAAGTTAATGCCGGTTGTTACGGATTCGTCTTGGCAGATTGTTAACCAAGATAATCCGGCCAGAGCCGGCCAGAGCTTGGCGGTCTTCCTAACGGGTCTTGGAAAGGTTGCTCCGGAGGTTGCTTCTGGAAACCCCGCGCCAGAAGGAAGCAGAGTAGTTAACTGGCCTATTGTCAGGGTTGGTAAATACGAGGCAGAGGTTTTGTTCGCTGGTCTTGCGCCTGGATATTCAGGATTGTATCAGCTTAACTTTGTTTTACCCGGCGGACTTGCACCAGGCAAAGTCAGCGTTACTATTAGTGCAAAGGGCGAGAGCACTACTATCGTGCTCCCGGTTAATTAAGCAAAAATCCCGACGGCGTCGGGATGATATAGCGGCGAAAGCCGCTTTTACTTTTTGAGAGAAGACTCTTCTTTGACTTCGGGGTCGTAGATCAGCAGGATGATCTTGGATTTGCCTTTGGATTCAGGCTCTTTGACGACGGTCGGTTTTTCGTCCACAACCCCATTTTTGACCTCATAGACCTCAATTTTCACATCGGGCAATTTGCCCACATGTTCCACGTTGGGCATCGGTTTGGGAAGCTTTGGAAAATCGTTTGCCGGAATGCTATTTCCCAGGCAGAGAACGGCTGAAACGATGAAGAGAGCTGCTAGCTTATTCATGGTCTTTCTCCTTGTAAAAGTTCATTACCGCATATCCATTTTACCATATCCTATAAAAAATTGAACAATATTTTTACACAGGTATAATGTAGTAAACCAAAGTCTTTTGTCAGGAGAAAAGTCGATGAGTGAAAAGATAAAGAAAATCCTGACTTCTTTGAAGATCAGGTATAAGCATACTTGCGGGCACTGCGGGCGGACATGGACTAGCGAAGCTCAGGAAGCATTTTGCCCCCAATGCAATAAGGGAGATAAAGTAAGCTGGACATTTACAAAATAGTGATTTTCTGATAAGTTTTGAAAAATACAATGCAAGACGGTAACAGAAATACAGAAGATCCTGAATACTTTATCAGTCCGTCACGCGGCAAGCGTGATTTTTTTCAGGTTGTTGACGATGTAGTTGAGTTCATAAACGAAGACAGCAAGAGTAAATATGCCGTGGTGGTTGGGACTGATTCCGAAGGACTAACCCAAGCGAATGGCAGGCCGGGCATCGCCGAGTTTGTTAGTGTTGTTACGGTGCACAGAGTTGGTAAGCATGGCAGGTTCTTTTGGAAGAGAATGAGTGGTGTGGTCACCTATGACCGTCACGACAGAATGCTCAAGGAGGCATCCTTCTCTTTGGAGCTTGCCCAAAGGGTTGTTGCCCAGTTGAGGGGCAAGCTGAGTGACGACAAGTATGAATTTGAAATACATTTGGACATTGGCCAGAACGGCCCAACTAAGATCATGATCCAAGAGATAGTTGGCATGATTACCGGAAGCGGCTTCAAGGCGAAAATAAAACCAGACTCATATGCAGCCAATAAGGTGGCGGACAGGTATGTCCAAACTTCTCGCACATTCCGAGCCTAAATGAAACAAATAATATACGGTCCAAAAGGGCCGTTTGTTTTTTGTTCCTTTTCTGCTAAGTTTAGATTAATGAAGTGTGTTTAAGGAGACTATCCAGATGTCGTACCTTAAAAGTTGGAGGTTTTGGATACTGATACTACTATTTGGGTTCGTAAGTGCTTTTTTTATCCACGATTTCATTTGTGCCGACGTCCTAAGTGATTTCCTTTTTGAATATAGGGGGCCGGACGGTGACTATGATCTTAGTGATGACCGTATCGCCGGTATCGTTTCGGCAATTAACCTGTCGAGAGACAGGATTAATAAAAAAGATGGTGGTGAGCATTTTGGCAAGTACCAGGAACGTATGATGAAATATCTTAATGGAGAAAGGCCCCTGAGGATATATTGGAGCGAATATATGACCTCAAATGAGAAGAGGCCTCTCTGGGTCTCCCTATTATTCAAGGGGACATGCGGCATGGCCTTTATGCTGACTGAGAGAATAGTCCTCGGGCCGGGGACGTTCGATGTCTGTACCAGCTCTTCCAAGACCGTAACCCACGAGATGCTCCATCTCGCCATAGGGGCTCCTGGCCATAGCAAATTGATCCCGCTAGTCGATTTCTATTTCCCAGACCACATTTGAAGATGTGGTCTTTTTCGTTTACAATTGCGGTAATGTCCGACGTTTCATTAATCATTATTGGAGTACTATCTGTGGCTGTTTTATTCCTGCTTTTTCGCATTATTAAAGGAGGTCAAGGTGCCGATACAATGAACTATTTGAACCAGAGGCTGGATAATATGAACTCATCTGTGAACCAAGCTTTACGCGATACTGTAAAGATGGTTGCTGAACAGTTGAAGGATAGCAGGGAGTCAGTTGAGCGTTCCTCGGGGGCTATTAATAAGCAGGTTGAGGGATTTACGACCGGGCTAACTCAGCTGACGGAAAATCTTAAGCAGGTCCACGAAACCGTTAAGGACGTATCTTCTTTCCAAGACATATTTAAATCTCCGAAGCTGCGAGGTATCTGGGGCGAAGCTTCACTCGAAGCATCTCTGGCACAGTATTTTCCTAAGGACCGCTACAAACTGCAACACTATTTCAAAAGCGGAGAAGCGGTAGATGCCGCTCTACGTCTTCCAAATGAACTCCTGTTGCCCGTCGATTCAAAATTCAATTGGGAAAACTTCGAAAAGATGGTGAATGCAGACAATGACGTCAGCCGAGCTCAGTATCGTAAAAGTTTTTTCTCGGACGTGAAGAAGAAAATAGATGAGATAGCATCAAAGTATGTTCTGCCATCGGAAGGCACTACCGATTTTGCCTTGATGTTCGTACCAGCCGAAACGGTATATTACGAAATCGTTAACAATATTAAAGACGTTGATCTGCCAACTTATGCTTTGTCTAAAAAAGTTTTTTTGGTTTCGCCGAATACCTTTATGCTCTCAGTCTCCGCTATCGGTCACTGGCTCAAAGATGTTCAGGTGAGTAAGCAGACGAGGGAGATAATGAAGCGGCTCGCTGTCATAGCCAAAGATGGCCAGAAGTTAGCCGATGGTTTCAGAAAACTGGGCAGTCACATCTCCAATGCCAGCTCGGCCTACGAGGACTCCGAGAAGCGTCTTGGCCTAATGACCAATAGGGTTCAGGGAGTTATTAAAATAGGAGTGGATGAAGAGACGCCCGAGATAGAATCCTCTAAGACTGAGGAGTAGTTTATATTTCGTTGGCATTTTGTCCGAAATGTGATTAAATTGATTCATGTCTTTCCATAAAATAACAATTGGAGACGAATCTCCAGAGGTATTCAATGTTGTTATTGAGATACCTAAAAATAGTCAGAATAAATACGAATTTGATGAAGAAACCGGCGTAATAAAGCTGGATAGGGTTTTGCATTCACCGATACACTATCCTGCTGACTATGGCTTTATTCCCGAAACACGCTCTGAGGATGGGGACCACCTCGATGCTATAGTGCTAGGCGGAGAGCCGGTATTTGTCGGTTGTGTGGTCCAGGCCAGACCGATCGGGTTACTCAAAATGATTGATTCGGGCGAAGAGGATTTCAAAATACTTGCCGTGCAAAATGATAACCCAAGATTTAAGAGTGTGAAGGATATAAAAGATATAGAATCTAATAACCCCCACATGCTGAAAGAGATAGTCCACTTTTTTGAAACCTATAAACAGCTTGAGGACAAAACGGTCAAAATTTTAGGCTGGGATGATGGCAAGGCTGCGAAAAGTGAGATCAAGAGAGCCAAGGAATCATTTAGTAAAGAGAATTAGATTTAATAAAAGAGATAACTCTTTTCCCTCGACCCATCTGGGTCGAGGTTTTGTTTTTTGGTAGTCAGTTTGCTAGTATTATTTCAAACAGCTTCTTAAAATATTTGGAGGCAAAACCTATGAGCATGTTCCCATACTCAGTTCTTCATAGGATTCTTTCTGGCGACGACAGGCATCCGGTTTATTCAGTTTTAACGGAAGGAGATAAGAAAGAGTTGGCTCAACTGGAAGCGAAAAAATCTGAACTTGACCAAGAAAGGATCAAAATTATACGCAAGGCAGCTATCAAGGGCGGCCTAGCTGCTAATAACCTGGAAGACCTCAAGTCTGAGTCAGGTCACCCATTCATTGAGGAAGATGGCAGAGCTAGTTACAAAAGAGCCGTTGCGAAAGGCAAAATCATATTGCCGGAGATGGCATACTTATGCCAGTCAGAGTATGCTCCAATCGTAGAGGGAACGTCAGGCGAGAAAGAAGATACCTGCGGTTGGGTAAAAGGTGAGCCGTTAGAAAAAAGCTATGATGAGATAGGCCCGCTGTCAGGCTCGGCAGGTTCTGAACTTTTCTGTAAAATCTGCGGCAAGCGGCTCTGCAGAATAGTGGCTATACGTTCTTAAGGAGGAAGTTTCATGATAACGAGATCACCTGAAGAGAAAGTCTCTGAATCTAGGCTAGGGGCCGTGGTCGTGATGGCCACATCTCTATACCTTGCCGAAGTTTTTAGTAGGCGCTTGAGCGTTGAAGATCTCTCAGCAATTTTACACGGTCTCGAAGAAGAGGGTCTTGATGTTGAGCCTGTTGCTATGCGACGAGTGCCCGGAGGTGTTTACTCTGAAAACGTCGCTCACTGGATAGGCATGCTTGAAGCATTCGGCTGTGGCAGAGCAGACTCATGTACTAAGCCAATAGAGCTGAACTCAAGCGGTTGGCAGATTGTCCACGAGATTATATCGAAAGAACGTACCCAGAATGCAGACTTTCTAAGGGTATCTCCCTTGATTTTGAAACAAATTCAAAGACTAATCCCTCAATAGAGGGATTTTGATTTTGTGGATAACTTTTTTATAGGCATTTTCATAAAATGTTAATATTTACTTAGGAATATAATAAGGTTCACCCATAATCCAGCTTTCAATTTTGATATGGAAGCAGGCTGTGTAACGTGAACAAAAAGAGAGGAGGTGTTGTATGTTTTTAGGATCAGTAGCAGCATCAGATATTGTTAGATCATCATTGGTGACCCTGTGGGGTAATGTAGCCGGCTTTTTGCCTAAGCTAGTCGCCGCCATAGTGGTCTTTTTAGTTGGTTGGCTCATAGCAGTCCTTCTGGCTAAGTTGGTTTGGCACGTAATAAGAGTTATCAGATTGGATCGCGGGTTAGAAAGTATTGGTTTCAGAAGAGTTTGGGAGAGGAGCGGTTACAAGCTCAATAGTCCAATGTTCTTCTACGAGCTAGTAAAATGGTTCTTCATAATAGTTTTCTTGATGGCCGCAACCGACATTCTCGGTTTGGCTCAAGTCACACAATTCTTGGGAACTGTTGTATTCTACCTGCCGAACGTCTTCATAGCAGCGCTTGTTTTGTTGATCGGTGTTTTGGTAGCAAGATTCTTAGAAGGCCTGGTGAAGGGATCGGTCAAGGCGGCTCAATTGGCTTCAGCCAATGTTTTGGGTTCTTTGACCAAATGGTCAGTCATCATATTTTCTTTGTTGATTGCTTTGGATCAATTGAGAGTCGCTGAAGAGATCGTTCGTATCGTCGTTATTGGATTAGTCGCAGCCGGTGCTATAGCCGTTGGCTTGGCATTCGGTCTTGGCGGAAAATCACACGCCGACGAGGTGATCGGTAAGATGCGCAAACACGTGGGCGAATAGAACACTCGTTCTAATAGCTTTAAACAACCCCGCAATTATGCGGGGTTGTTTTGTTGTATAATTAATATATAGAGAATTGTTAATGGAGGAGGCGTGCCGTGGAGGAAATGACTGCCAGTGATTATTGGCTCAAAAGACGTTCTTTAAAAAGAAGATTAATCTATCAGGTGAGACAGATATCAATCTCATTGGCTTTGTTTGTGGTTGCCCTTGTTATCATTTACTTCTGGCCGAAGGAAATATTCGATGGCATGGGCACCCTCTTTAATATTATAGTCGTACTAGTTATCGGATACGGGTTAATTATGTCCTCAAAGAGACTCTTCGAATTAGTGGATTACCACGAGTATGTTCTTGATCGCAGGAATTTTAGAGAGAGTCTAGCTAGCGGAGATAGGCCATGGTTCGCGCCAATATATAATGGGAGTACTGACCCAGAGGACCTCGTCCAATGCGGAAAAGTTAGGAAAACCCTGGAGTCGCTTTCGAGGACGACAAAGGATCTAAATCTGGTGCCGTTTGACGGCCTAAACGGCTAATTTTGACCCCGCTTTTTAGCGGGTTTTGTCTTATCAACAAGGCACTTTCCCGGCCTTGACTCTATAGGCCCGCTCTGATAACATATCACTACATGAGTAAATACTTTTTAACTGACTATCCGGACCAAGGTTAACCTTTTGTGTATTTGCACACTCGAGGCCGCGTCTGGAAGGGCGCGGTTTTAAATTAAAAAAGTGGCTTTCGACGATTGCTTCTGGAAGGAGGTAGCCGTTGGAAGCTAAAGGAATGAATCTTGAAAAATGAATAGCGGGTAAACGATACTTTGCATTTGCTTATTTGTTTCTCCAACGAGTTCGGAAACAAGTAAGTTTAAGAGTATCAAAATGATTAATTTTCTAAATTGAGGATTTAATCTTGTAAGGAATCAATTAAGGGCGTATGGAGGATGCCTTGACACCAAAAGACGATGAAGGACGTGGCGTGACAACGATAAGCTTCGGGGAGCCGTCTAGCAGGCTTTGATCCGGAGATTTCCGAATGGGGCAACCCAGTCAGAGTAATGTCTGATTATCCTAATGTAAATTAGGAAGTGTACCTAGGGAAGTGAAACATCTCAGTACCTAGAGGAATATAAAGCGAATACAACACTTAAAACTTTTACGCACTTGTGTGTATGAGTTTTAATTGTTTGCGATACCCTCAGTAGCGGCGAGCGAAAGGGGCGAAGTCTAAACCTGATTAATTTTTGTTTTCAAAACTTAGTTAGGGGTTGCAGGGGTAATACATTCTTAAACATAACTTAGAACTCCCTTTTAGAGTGCTAAGTTATGTATTAAGAGAGAGTTACAAATTCAATTATTAGCCGAATGGCTCTGGAAAGACCGACCAAAGCGGGTGATAGTCCCGTAGGCGAAAATGATTGAACTCTTTGTGTTATTTCCTAAGTAGCTATGGAGCAGACTATCCATAGTGAATCCGGGCCTACTACGGTCCAAGACTAAATACTTTTGGTGATCGATAGTGAACCAGTACCGTGAGGGAAAGGTGAAAAGAACCCCGGTGAGGGGAGTGAAATAGAACTGAAACCATATGCCTACAAAGAGCCGGAGCCTAAATGTCGCAAGACATTATGGGTGACGGTGTGCCTATTGAAGAATGATCCAACGAGTTTTTACAAATTGCTAAGTCTAACCCAGAGATGGGGAAAACAAAGGGAAACCGAGTGTTAAAAGCGCGTTCTAGAACTAAAATAAGTTTGTTAAGGGAGCAATCCCATAACAGATTTTCATAGTTCTATGTGTAGTTTGTAAAAGACCCGAAGCCAGGTGAGCTACCCATGGCCAGGATGAAGGTTACCGAAAGGTGACTGGAGGTCCGAACCGGTTGATAGCGCAACATCATCGGATGAGCTGTGGGTCGGAGTGAAAAGCTTATCGAACCTGGTAATAGCTGGTTCTCCCCGAAATGCCTTTAGGGGCAGCGCCTGTTAGTAGTAATGGGGGTAGAGCTCTGAATGGTTTTCCGTGCCCTTTTGGGTAGGTTTACCAACCAAACTTCGAATACCATTATGTAATGACAGGTAGTGAGACCGTGGGGGCAAAGCTTCACGGTCGCGACGGGATTAGCCGTTTGACCACCGCTTAAGGTCCCTAAATATATGCTAAGTGTTAAAGGAAGTTTTTTGCCTTAGACAGGTAGGATGTTGGCTTAGAAGCAGCCATCATTTAAAAAGTGCGTAACAGCTTACTACTCAATATTCACCTTCGGGTGAATAAGGCAAAATGCGCCGAAGATTCAACGGGGCTAAGCATATTACCGAATGCGTGGGTACGGAAGTTTCATTGAAGTCTTGATATTTGTTTTATGGGGGCGTAGCTCAGATGCCTAAAGAGCGCTCCGAGAGGAGAGGTCGTGGTCTGGCAAGCCACCGTCTCCGCCCCTCTTTATATATCGAGTCTTGAATGAAACTTCCGTGCGGTAGGGGAGCACTTCAAGTGCAGTGAAGGTGTGTTGTGAAGCATGCTGGAGCGCTTGGAGGAGAGAATGTTGGAATGAGTAACCACAAGTGGCGTGAAAACCGCCACCGCCGAAAACCTAAGATTTCCTCCGCGATGTCAATCATCGGAGGGTTAGGCGTGCCTAAGGATAACCGTGCTTTCGGGTGCGGGAAGCCGATGGACAGCCGGTTAATATTCCGGCCCTTCCACATATATCGAAGGAGTGACAGAGGACACAAGTGAGAGCGTATTATTGGATTTACGTTTTTGGATTCCAGGACTGTTCCGTAGGAAAATCCGCGGAGCTGACTTTAATGTCGAAATTCGGAATTTGAAGAAACTTCGGGTAACCGGAGAATTCTCATGAAGAGCCTCTCAAGAAAAGCTTCTAAGATCATGTATGTGGAACACGTATTTAAAACCGACACAGGTGGGTTGGTATAAATGTACCAAGGCGAACGAGTGATTATTGGCTAAGGAACTCGGCAAAAAAGCGGCCGTACCTTCGGTATAAGGCCTGCCCGGTAGAGAGTAATCTTTATTGGGCCGCAGCTAACGACCCCTGGCGACTGTTTATCAAAAACACAACTCTGTGCTAAGCCGAAAGGCGCTGTATACAGGGTGACGCTTGTCCGGTGCTGGAACGTTAACGGTGGAGGTGATTTGACTTCGGTTGGATTGCTAACGCCCGAAGCGCCAGTGAACGACGGCGATAACTATAATCGTCCAAAGGTTTTGGCAGTCTGTTAAATCAGGTTGCCAAAAGGACTTGGACGATTGTGGTAGATAAAACAGTTTAGAAATTATAAGGAAAAGCTGCCTATCGAATAGAATTCGATGTCCTAAAATATCTGACTATATGCTGGAAACTCTGTTGTATCCTGGGCTACTATGGTATGATGATACCTTAGATATCATATGCCAAGTAACAATGCCTTAGGTGCAGACAATCAGCAGGAAAGACTAAAAATTGTTGGATGGATAACTGGTTTTGTTGATGGTGAAGGGTGTTTCTCTGTAAGTATTTTTCGCAATCCAAAAGCCCAGACCAAACTTGGCTGGCAAGTATTCTCAGAGTTTGTGGTAAGCCAAGGCGAAAAGAGCCGGGGCTCACTAGAACTTATTATGAAATACTTTGGATGCGGATCGATAGTTACAAATAAACGAAAAGATAATCATCATGAGAGCATGTTAAAATACTGTGTTAGGTCACTGAAAGATCTTAACCAGAAAATTATTCCATTCTTTGAGGAAAACAAACTTCAAACATACAAGAAGAATGATTTCCTAATATTCAAGAAAATTGTACAGATTGTTTCTGCAAAGAAGCATCTATCACAATCTGGTCTTGAAAGAGTCGGTTTGTTAATAAGCAAAATGAACCGACGTAAATATCCTAAATTTTTAGAATCCTCAGAAACCAAACGTCAGACCCCGAAAATTAAGTTGAGGGGAAGATAGAGTTCGGCCTGCATGGCGACATGCAGTTAACATAAGCTAGCGAAATTCCTTGTCTGGTAAGTTCAGACGCGCATGAATAGCGGAACGACTGGGGGACTGTCTCAGCCAATAGCTCGGTGAAAATGCAATGTCAGTAAAGATGCTGACTACCCGCACCTAGACGGAAAGACCCCGGAAGCTTTACTATAGCTTGGTATTGGGTTACGAGTCTTAATGCGTAGCGTAGTGGGTAGGCTTTGAAGTCATGTTCTCGGATGTGATGGAGCCGCCAATGAAACACCCATCTTTAAGATTTGTAATTCTAACTGGTGTAACCCAAAAAGGGTTAAAGTAGTAATTTTTCGGTGGAGAGTATTTTAATCTTTTTTGGGTTACATCAAGACAGTGCCTGGCGGGTAGTTTAACTGGGGCTGTTGCCTCCTAAAAAGTAACGGAGGCGTTCATTAAGGTTGGCTAGCTCCGGATGGAAATCGGAGCGATAGTGTAAAGGCACAAGCCAGCTTAACTGCGAGACGGATGTGTCGAGCAGGTGCGAAAGCAGGACTTAGTGAACCAATGCTTGCTCGTAGGAGCGGCAACGATCATCAGATAAAAGCTACTCCGGGGATAACAGGCTGGTACTGCCCGAGCGTCCACAGCGACGGCAGTGTTCGGCACCT
>JBBEDS010000008.1:20324-30603 GCA_040881175.1 Minisyncoccota bacterium
CGATGTCGGCTCGGCTTATCCTGGCGGTGAAGAAGCTGCCAAGGGTTTGGCTGTTCGCCAATTAAAAAGCTACGCGAGCTGGGTTCAAACCGTCGTGAGACAGGTTGGTCCTTATCTGGTGCGGGCGTTTGAAGTTTGAGGAGGGTTGTCCCTAGTACGAGAGGACCGGGATGAACGAACCTCTGGTCTACCAATTGTTTTGCCAAAAGCAGCGTTGGGTAGCTATGTTCGGTTCCGATAAGCGCTGAAAGCATATAAGCGCGAAACGGGCTCCAAGATTAGACTTCTTAGATCCGTGAGAGATTATCACGTTGATAGGGTTTAGATGGAAGCGCCGTAAGGCGTTAAGTCGAGAACTACTAATAGATCGTCGATTCCTTACAAGATTAAGTCCTTAAAATGCTTTAGGTGAGTTTGTGAGTATTGTAAAGGAGCTATACTGGGAATGCTCCACCTGTTCCCATTCCGAACACAGAAGTGAAATTTCCCAAGGCCCATGATAGTGTCGTGCTTAGCATGACGCGAAAGTAGGTAGCTCCTCTACAATACTCATAATCTCCCAAATTAAAATCGCCCCGAATTGGGCGGTTTTAATTTGGCCTAAATTGAGCTACAATGATGCCATATAGCATACTTCAACAAATGACCCCCTCTGAACGTAAACGCAAGCAATTCATAGTAGCACTAGTATTCTTCCTAATTCTAGGCGGTTTTGGCTTTCTGATATATGGTAAAGTAAATCCGGCTCCAACCCCAACCCCTATTAGTCCGACAGCTAATCTATCACCCATTCAAGTTACCTTGAGCGAGCTAATTAGCGTAGAGAATACAGATTATGACTTTGTGGCCAAGGTTACTAATCCCAATACAGGCTATGGCTCTCCGGAGGTTGTTTACGAGGTTAGCTTCTTTAATTCCAGCAATGCTCAAATTTTCAGCAAAACAGGCAGTTTTTATATTTTACCAGGGCAGACAAAATATGTAGTCGATAGTCCTATAAGATTGCCCGAGAGAGCTACGCGTGCCGTTATGGACATCAATAGCGTAGACTGGCAGGAGTTGGATCCGCTGGCCATGCAGGGCGTGCCGTTGTTGGCAAGGAACACTTCTTATACAGAGATCTTAAATTCAGGTCTTTTCAGCCGAGCCAATGGCAGTATTTTAAATAATTCTGATTTTGACCTTGGCAGGGTTGATGTGATGGTTGTTCTTTTGAACAGCCAGAATACACCTGTTGCTGTTAACAGGACTGAGATCAATACCTTTCTTGCCAGGACAACTAGGGGATTTGAGGTAAGCTGGTTTGCTCCTTTTGTTGGACAGGTTAGCCGCACAGATGTTGAGGCGAACACTAATATATTCCAGAATTCTAACTTCCTACGCCAGTACGGAGGACAGGAAAGATTTAAGCAGCTGTTCTAGCTCTGAATTCTACTTCTTATTCTTATACTCTGAATAATTCCTAGGCCGATCATCAGGGTCACAAGGTGGCTGCCGCCGTAACTCAGGAAAGAAAAAGGAATGCCAGTTATCGGTGATATTCCCAAGTTCATTCCCGCATTTATCAAAAAGTGAGTGAATATTATTGTGATGAAGCCAAGCGAAAATAGTTTGGCAAAGTTATTATTGGTTCTGGTTGCGATTGAGCCGATTCTAAAAATTAGGAAAAGAAATATGGCTAATAGTAATGCCACTCCTGCGAAACCAAACCTCTTCGCAAAGGCAGCGAAGGCGAAGTCATTGTATGGCTCAGGCACAAGGACCGGTGAGTGAGTATCCTTCTCCTCAAAGAACGTTCCGAACATTTGTCCCGACCCGAAAGTTATCTGGGATTGAAGCGTGTTATATCCGCTTCCCCTGGGGTCGAGGTAAGGATCAATGAAGGATATTATTCGGTTTCTCTGGTATGTCTCGAATACAAAAAACCAGGCAAAGGAAGTTAGGACTGTGCCGATCATGATTATTGCAAGTAGGTGCTTGCGTTTAATGCCAGCGAAAAGGAGCATGGCGATCCAGAGACTTATGAAAACGATCGTTGAGCCGAGGTCAGGCTGCAAAAGGGTAAGGCCAGCCGGGATCAGTACATAAAAACCGGAGGCTAATATGTGCTTGGTTCTATATATCTCTACATGTTTTTGAGAGAAATACTTTGCTAGTAAAATTAAAACTGCCAACTTTGCAAACTCCGAAGGCTCAAAAGTTAGACCTCGGAAGATTATCCACGAGTTCACACCTCTTATCTCTGCTGAGGCCAAGGTTATAAAAAGCAGGATGATCGCGATGGCATATATGGCCACAGAAGCAGCAGAGTAATTCTTTAAGATGCGGTAATCAAAGAAAGAGGCTAAGACCATCAATACAGTTCCGACAATAATAAATACAACCTGTCTATTAACAAAATCCTGAGATCGGGGGCCGATATCTGAGAAAGCAGCTATCCCGAGAAGGACTATTCCTATTGCAGCTAGCCATAGCGCCCAGTCTAGTTTCTTAAGTGAAGAGAGTAGTGTCATGACTGGATTTTATATTCAATTAAGAAAAATCGCAAGTTTAATTATAAAAACAAAAACGGCCCTTTCGGGAGCCGCTTTTGTTTTTATAATTATCCCTCGTCTTCTCCAGAAATGCCCTCATCTGAGATGGTGGCGTTGTAGCCAGTACCCGCTGGAATCAGGCGGCCGATAATAACGTTTTCTTTAAGTCCACGTAGAGGATCCTCTTTGCCTGAGATGGCTGCGTCAATTAATACTCGTGCGGTCTCCTGGAAAGATGCAGATGACAGATAGCTTTCTGTAGAGAGCGATACCTTAGTGATACCGAGCAAGAGCTGGTCTGAAGTTGCAGGTTTGCCACCGTCTTCTTTGGCAGCTTCGTTTGCTTCAAGCAGAGTTCGCTTTTCGACAACATCACCAGGTAATAGGTCAGTGTCTCCCGAGTCATTAATCCTGACTCTAGAAAACATTTGTTTGACGATAAGCTCTACGTGTTTGTCGTTGATACCTTCACCAGTAGCAAAGTAGATGCTCTGGATCTCCTTAATTACGTAACGTGCAACCGTATCAATGCTGCCAGATGTACTGAAGAGTTCTTTTAGGTCGACGTGGCCATCAGACAGCTGCTGCCCGACTGTAATTAGATCGCCAACGCTAACTTTTGGAGCTACGCCCGGCAAGGTTAAATATTCTCGCTCATCTCCCTTGTCAGACTTTATTTTAATGAGGTTTTGTTTGTCATTTGGTTCAATTGATACAACCTGGCCATCAACTTCTGAGATGAGGGCTTTGGCTGAAGGCGGACGTACTTCGAAGATCTCTTGGACGCGAGGCAGACCCATGGTAATGTCACCAACACTTGCGACACCTCCAGTGTGGAAGGTTCTCATGGTCAGCTGGGTTCCGGGCTCACCGATAGCTTGCGCGGTAACAATACCTACTGCCTCACCTATGTTAACCAGGGTATTCTTAGACAGGTCATATCCGTAGCAGAGACGGCATATACCATCGGTAGCTTTACAGGTAATTAAGGATCGTATCTTAACCTTATCAATATTAGTTTTGTCTATCTTGAGAGATGCCTCCTTGTCTACAATGTGATTTTTCTTAACAATAACATTCCCATCTTGATCCTTTATGTCCTCCAATACGGTACGGCCATTCAATCTTTTGCCGATGGTTTCACCAGAGTTAGTGTCAGCTGTATACAAAATGTAGCCCTCCTTGTCTTTACAGTCCTCCTCCTTAACTACAACATCTTGAGCAACATCAACGAGACGACGAGTAAGATAGCCGGCGGTAGCGGTCTTCAGGGCCGTGTCTACCAAACCTTTTCTGGCACCGTGAGTTGAGATGAAGTATTCCAATACATTGAGGCCCTGCTTGAACGAACTTTTAATGGGAAGTTCTATCAATTCACCATCCGGTTTTACCATCAAACCACGCATACCAGCCAACTGGTTAACAGTACCCCAGTTTCCTCTGGCCTTGGAATCTACCATCATGAAGACGGCGTCATTCTCAGTGAATTGGCTGCTGACCATTTTTTCTAGTTTCGACTTTGTTACGGTCCAGGCCTCAATAGCTTTTGATTTTCTCTCGTATTCGGTAAGTAAACCCTGCTCGTATAGAGACTTGTTTTCTTCAATTACTTTCTCGGTTTCGGCAATAACCTGGGCTTTTTCTTCAGGAATTTTAAGATCGTCCATACCCCAGGAAACACCTGATACAGTGGCATAGTGAAATCCATTAGTTTTTATTGCATCCAAGAACTCGACTGTCCTGTCCTCGCCGTACTTGTGTAATATCTCGGCTTCAATGTTTCTTAAGTCGGTCTGGTTGAGGGTCTTGTTTATGAAAGGATAGTCTTCCGGCATTGACTTGTTGAATATGATACGTCCAACGGAAGTTTCGGTTAGTTTGCTCTTGGCATCGGCAATCTTTTTGGAGAGCATAACCTTTACTAGCGCTCTTAAGTCGATCACGCCATGGTCATATGCCATCATGGCTTCTGATTCTGAGGAAAATATTCTGCCCTCACCAGTCGCACCTTTGTGTATGCTGGTCAGGTAGTAACAGCCAAAAGTAATGTCACGAGTGGCAATTGCGACAGGTTCACCTGTGGCCGGTTTCAATATGCCATGCGTTGATAGCATTAACTCTCTGGCTTCTCTTTGAGCAGCTACGGTCAGAGGTAAGTGAACGGCCATCTGGTCACCGTCGAAGTCAGCATTGAATGCCCTAGTAGGCAGGGCCGGTATTTTAATGGCTTTACCTTCGATAAGTACAGGCTTAAATGCCTGAACTGACAAACGGTGTAGGGTTGGCGCACGGTTCAACAGTACCAGCTTGTCTTTAATAGCATGCTCAAGCGCTTCCCAAACCTCCGGGATCTCTTGCTCAATCAAATGGTTTGCCGAACGAATGTTATGAGCTAGTCCATTACTCTTAAGGTAGTTGATTATGAATGGCTTGAAGAGCTCTAGAGCCATGTATTTTGGCAAACCACATTCGCCTAATTTCAAGCTGGGGCCGATAACGATTACACTTCGGCCGGAGTAGTCGACACGCTTACCGAGCAAGTTTTGTCTGAAACGGCCCTGCTTACCTTTTAACATGTCAGCCAGAGATTTAAGCGCACGCTTTTGGCCAGTTGAAGCTGAGACCAAAGTTTGGCCGCGCCTCATGGTGTTATCGATTAGAGCGTCTACGGCTTCCTGAAGCATTCTCTTCTCATTCTTGGTAATTACTTCCGGTGCTCGGAGCTCCATCAAATGTTTCAAACGGTTGTTTCTATTAATAACCCTTCGGTACAGATCATTTAAGTCAGAGGTTGCGTAACGTCCACCATCCAACTGAACCATCGGTCTGAGCAGGGGAGGAATGACGGGCAATACGGTCATGATTGTCCATTCAGGTCTGATCTCGTTGGATAGCATTCGCTTCAGAATCTTCAGTCGGCGCAACATCTTCTTCTGTGTTACGGGATTATCTGTATTAGTAAGATTAGCTTCGCCTTTCTTGATTTCTTCCTCAAGGCTCATTTCTTCCAGGAGTCTTCTTATGGCTTCAGCACCAATGCTGGCCTCAAATACTTCTCCATATTTCAGTGAAAGATCGCGGAAGTCCAGCTCAGAAAGTATCTGATATTTCTTAAGATTCTTTAGGCTCTCTTTCTCTTTCTCTTGCTGTTGCTTTATTCTGTCGCGCTCCGTCTCTTGAGGTGCATTTTTGATGAGCGAACGGAACTCAGACTCCATCTTTTTCATGGCCTCGGTCTTCAGGTCTTCATTTACTTTGGTGACTATGTAGCTGGCAAAGTATATTACTCTCTCAAGGTCGCCGAGCGTAACGTCTAAAATAGTTGCCATGCGGGAGGGCATTCCTCTCAAGAACCATATGTGAGCAACCGGACTAGCCAGGGTGATGTGTCCCATCCTCTCGCGTCTAACGATAGATCTTGTTACCTCAACGCCACAACGGTCACAGATGATTCCCTTATAGCGGATCCTGCGGTACTTACCACAGTAACACTCCCAGTCTTTAGTTGGTCCGAATATTGATTCCGAAAACAAACCCTCCTTCTCAGGCTTCTGAGTTCGGTAGTTAATTGTTTCCGGCTTGGTAACCTCGCCGTATGACCACTGTAAAATATCTTCCGGGGAGGCGATCTTTAATTTTAGGGTAGTAAAATTACTCATGGTTTTATAATTCTTTTAGCTCAATATTAAGACCTAATCCTTTAATTTCAGATAGGAGAACTTTAAATGATTCAGGTAGGTGTGGAGCTCTGATCTCTTCGCCTTCGACTATAGATTCGTATGTCTTTGCCCTTCCTTGAACATCGTCTGATTTAATAGTAAGCATCTCCTGCAACGTGTGTGCAGCACCATAACCTTCCAAAGCCCAGACTTCCATCTCTCCGAATCTCTGACCTCCGAATTGAGCCTTACCCCCCAACGGCTGCTGAGTGATAAGAGAGTATGGACCGATCGAACGCATGTGAAGCTTATCTTCAACCATGTGCATCAGCTTCATGAAGTAGATAACACCAATGGTGGTTTTCTGTTCAAATTGTTTTCCGGTTCGGCCATCAAACACGTGTATCTTTCCATCCTCGGGTAAGCCAGCCTTTATTAGCTCTCCCTTGATCATATCTTCAGTTGCGCCGGCCATTGATGGAACAGCTGCGTGGTAGCCGAGCTTGGATGCAGCCCAGCCAAGGTGGGTCTCCAGTACCTGTCCGATGTTCATACGGGAGATAATACCTAATGGACTCAAGATCATATCTACAGGTTTTCCATCTGGCAGGAACGGCATATCTTCCTCTGGAAGAATCGTAGAGATTACACCTTTGTTTCCGTGTCTTCCGGCTAGCTTATCTCCAACCTGCACTTTTCTCATCTGAGCAATTGATACTTGAATAGTCTTTATGACTCCTGCCTGTAGCTTGTCTCCCTCTTCTCTGGAGAATATCCTGACACCGACGACTCTACCTACCTTACCGTAGTCGAGAGTCAAAGAAGAGTCTTTTACATCCTGTGATTTTTCTCCGAATATTGCCCTCAAAAGACGCTCTTCGGCAGTAAGGTCGCTTTCTCCTTTAGGAGAGATCTTTCCAACCAAGATATCCTGTGAGCGAACTTCTGCTCCGATTCTGACGATACCGTCTGGATCCAAATCTTTTAGCTTTTCTTCTGAGCGGTTTGGAATATCATATGTTGTAATCTCTGGACCAAGTTTCGTTTCGCGGACATCAATTGAGTAGTCTTCTATATGAATAGAGGTGAAGAGATCTTCTTTAACCAATCTTTCGGAGAGCACTACGGCATCTTCGAAGTTTGAACCTTCAAATGACATGAATGCGACAACCAAGTTTCGGCCCAAAGCGAGCTCCCCATTCTGAGTTGCGGGACCATCGGCCAGGACGTCGTCTTTTTTAACTTTCTGGCCGGGTTTCACTATCGGTCGGTGATTGATAGCAGTAAAACTGTTTGATTTTGCAAATTTTAATAGACGGTATTCTGTCTTCTCTCCTTTGTCTGATTTAACTACGATATTTGAGCCATCAACGCTATCTACTACTCCAGACTCGTTTGCCAGGACCATCATTCCGGAATCTTTAGCTACCTTGCCCTCAAGACCCGTTCCTATAATAGGGGATTCGGGGGAGATAATAGGTACAGCTTGCCTCTGCATGTTAGAACCCATCAATGCTCTATTAGCATCGTCGTTCTCTAAGAATGGGATCAAAGATGTGGCAACTGAGAAAGGCTGTTTCGGAGAAACATCAATATAGTCGATCTGTTCTGGCTTAGCCAATCCAGCTTCTGACTGAATTCTTGAAGGAACCATAGGGTTTATGAACTTACCTTTGTCGTCTAGTTTGGCTCCGGCGTGAGCTATTATGAACTTCTCTTCTTCAGTTGCATCTAAGTAATCAATTTGGTCAGTTACCTTTCCATTTGTAACCTTTCTGTAAGGTGTGAGTATGAATCCGAGAGGAGAAACTTTGGAATATAATGCAAGATGACCTACCAAACCAATGTTTGGACCCTCTGGAGTTTGAATCGGACAGATTCTTCCGTAGTGAGATGGGTGCACGTCACGTACTTCAAAGCTAGCCCTCTCTCTAGTCAACCCACCGGGACCGAGGGCAGATAGTCTTCTCTTGTGCTCCAACTCAGCCAAAGGATTGACCTGGTCCATGAACTGAGAGAGTTGTCCGGACGAAAAGAATTCTTTTACAGAAGCGACGAACGGCCTCGAGTTGATCAGCTGTGCTGGAATAATATTCTCAATATCCTGAGTACTCATTCTGTCTTTGACGATACGCTCCATTCTAGTGAAGGCCAGCCTCAGCTTGTCCTGAAGTAATTCACCCAAGGTTTTAACTCGGCGATTGCCTAAGTGGTCTATATTGTCTGGTTGTGAAGCCGGGTCATTATTCAAACGTATGATCTCACGCATTACATCCACGACATCCTCTACTTTTAAGACTCTATTCTTCTCATCCAATGGAAAGTCCTTATCGAAACGCTTGTTCATTCTGTGTCGTCCGACACGAGAAAGGTCATAACGAGAGAAATTGAAAAACATGTTATGGATCATCTGTCTGGCGTTGTCTACCGTTGCTGGATCTCCAGGACGGATTCTCTTATACATTTCTATCAGCCCCTCTTCTTCATTCGAGGCAGCGTCTGCGACTATGGTCGAGACGATATATTGCATTTCCGGATTGGTGTCTATGTCGGCGAATAGCTTCTTAATATCCTCATCCTTTCCAACACCAAAAGCCCGCAATATTGAGGTTGCCGGGATCTTTCTCTTGCGGTCTATTCTGACCGAAATTACGCCGCTTGATTCTGTCTCAAATTCAAGCCAGGCACCGCGGGAAGGGATAATCTTAGCACCAAAAAACCGTTTGAAACGGCTTGAACGTGATAATGAGAAGAATACGCCCGGGCTTCGAATAAGTTGAGAGATTACAACTCTTTCGACGCCGTTGATGACAAATGTTCCGCGAGGTGTGATTAAAGGAAAATCGGCAAGATAGATCTCTTGCTCATCGGTGGCTCCAGTCTTCTTGTTTTTTAGAGTGATCTTTACTCTTAACGGAGATTCGTAAGTTATATTCTTCTCTCTGGCAGTGCGCTCATCATATTTCGGCTCTTCAAACTTGAAATCGGAAAAGCTAAGTTCGAGTTCTTTACCAGTCCAGTCTTCAATAGGGGAGATGTCGCTTAGGAGTTCTTTTAGTCCGACATCCAAGAACCATTGATAGGAGTCCAATTGCACCTGAACCAAGTTTGGTGCTTCGAACTGTTCCGGAGTGTATTTTGAGAATATTTTACGCATTGATAAAAATATGTTTAGAAAGCGGGTTTAACCGCTACTACAGCTTATATATTCTACGGCGACAAAAATACCTATCCCCGCTCTGGCGGGGTATCTTAAAAATTACGCTTTTTAATTTTGCGAGATATCAGATAACACTCGTGGGCTAAGAATTACAAGTTAACAGTTAAGTTTTCTTAACGGCTAGCTTTTAACTCCTAGTCTTGGAACTTCAGGCCCTCCACGAAGGCAGCTGCTATTTTGTAGGAAGTACTATTTTCCCCAGTATTACCTGTTATTTTAAACGAATTTAACGCAGTTGTGTCAATACTATTCCTTTTCAAAAGTTTGTCAAGATTGCTTATCAACAAATCGTCTAAATTATGATAATACGAAAAGCTTTCAGAGTCAATAGTCTCCTTGGCTTTCATGATCAACATGGTTATCTTGGATTGCTCTACAAAAATTGAAATAGTCATGATATCTGTTGATTGTACAGGTTAAAATCTAATTGTACAGGCTTAATATATCTTTTTTATCACTTTTATCGTATTGCTTTTTAGTCTGTATTTCTATAGAATTTTAGTTATGAAACGCAAAGCCAAAAAGTCTAGAAAGACTAAGAGGATTGAGGCTGAAGAACAAGAGGTTTTGGGTTTGTCTCAAGAGACGAAGAATGGTATCTGGGGTATAGTCTCGCTCGGCTTAGCTATAGTTACTACTCTGGCCTTTTTTGGCAAAGCCGGAGGTGCCGGTGATCTTTTCGCCACTGTTTCCAAATCATTCTTTGGTTGGGGGGTTTTCCTCATACCGCTGGCGCTTCTGATGCTCGGCGGGGCATTCTTAAAATCAATTTCAAGGAAGATCTATGCAAGTGCCATCATAGGAACGGCGCTTTTTGTTCTAAGCTTCCTAGCCGTCTTCTCTATTATAGGAAAGGGGGATCTGGC
>JBBEDS010000009.1:0-29971 GCA_040881175.1 Minisyncoccota bacterium
TGGTATATATTAGTTCTAATAGTTCTGAGATTCTGGATATACTTTGTTCAGAAGAAAGAGCAGAACTAGTGCCCCTAACATTGAAAAGCCGCATATAGCGGCTTTTCAATTGGCTGCGGGGATGATATTAAGGGTATAATACTAAATCTATGTTTGACCTGGCTACCCCAATCGATAAATTGCCAAAAGTAGGACCGAGGTATTCGCCTCGTCTGAAGCGTCTTGGGGTTAAAACAGTCAGAGACCTTCTTTGGCACTTTCCAGCCCGCTATGAGGATTACAGCAACATTGTACCTATAGCTGAGATCAAAGAAGCCGGCACTGTCGCAGGAATAAAAGGCGCCGTTGTTGAAGTGCGGACTACTAGGGTTTGGCAGAAGAGAATGTCGATCGTGAATGCCATAATCCAAGATGATAGCGGGCTTATCCGGGCCGTTTGGTACAACCAGCCATATCTGGAGCGTTCTCTACCGGAGGGCACTATGATCAGCTGTGCCGGCAAGATCAACGCTGACAAAAAAGGACTGTATTTTTCTAACCCTCAATACGAGAAGGTATACAGCGACGACCTTACCCATACTGGTAGACTGGTGCCAATATATCCCGAAACCCGGGGAATAACGTCAAAGTATATTAGGTTCTTAATAAAGCCTATCCTGGCGAAATTGGAAGATATGCCAGATTCCCTGCCAGCAGAGCTGGTAAAGAAGTATAAACTGCCGAGTATTAGAAAAGCGATTAACGACATACATTTTCCGAAGAAAATAGAGTACGCAGAGCTAGCCAAGCAGAGATTCGCCCTAGAGGAACTAATACTTTTCCAACTCAGAGTTTTGCGGGATCACAGACAGCTTCAGACATTGAAGGCACCTCAAGTTAAATTTGATAAAAAACTAATAGCCGGTTTTGTAAAAAGCTTACCCTTTGAGTTAACTAAGGATCAAAGAGTATCTGCCTATGAGATATTGCAGGACCTGGAAAGATCTTATCCGATGAACCGGTTGCTTAACGGCGATGTTGGTTCCGGTAAGACGATTGTTGCTCTGATAGCCGCCTACCAGGCCGTGGCCGCAGGTCACCAGGTAGCATTCATGGCACCAACGGAGATATTGGCCAAACAGCATTACCAGACTATCAAATCCATAACAGATGGGAATGTGGCAGTTGGGTTATTGACCGGCAGTGAAGCTAAGCAGTGGCCGATAGATGAAATAACAGAGGAGAAAATAACTAAGAAGATAATGAATGACAAGGTCAGCAAGGGCGAGGTTAGTATAGTCATCGGAACTCACGCGGTTATACAAAAGAATGTAAGCTTCAAGAATCTGGGGCTGGTTGTCATAGACGAACAGCACCGTTTCGGCGTTGAACAACGTATGAAGCTCGTCAAAAATAGAGACCTGGTACCGCACCTTCTTTCGATGACGGCCACTCCCATACCGCGAACTTTAGCGCTTACAGTCTACGGTGATCTGGACGTTTCTCTGCTGAAGGAAAAACCTAAAGGCAGGCAGGCTATTAAAACCACCGTTGTTCCTGATAAGAGAAGAGATGAGGCTCATGATTTCATTGAGAAACAAGTAGAAGAAGGAAGGCAAGTTTTTGTAGTTTGCCCCCGTATTGATTTATCTAAATCTGACAGTGTCTCTCGGCAAAAACTACTCTGGTCAGAAGTTAAAGCCGTGACGGATGAATACGAGAAGCTCTCTCAGAGAATATTCCCCCACCGGAGAGTGGTAATGCTCCACGGAAAGATGACCTCCGCTGAGAAGGGTAGGATAATGGATGACTTTAAAAATGGAAATCTCGATATCTTAGTCTCAACTTCTGTTATAGAAGTCGGTGTTGATGTGCCTAACGCCACTATAATGATGATTGAGTCAGCGGAAAGGTTCGGGCTAGCTCAACTTCACCAATTCCGCGGTCGCGTCGGTAGAGGCCCCCATCAATCTTACTGTTTTCTGTTCACAAGCTCAGACACTACCGCCACAAGCAGGCGACTAAAGGCTATGGAACAGACAGACGACGGATTTAAATTGGCTGAGGCCGATCTTGCCATAAGGGGGCCTGGGGAATTCGGGGGCGTGAAACAATCGGGAGTACCTGATTTTGCCATGGCGACACTAACAGACATGGAGCTAATTAAAAAAGCCAGGCTTGAGGCCAGACTTTTGATCAGAGACGACCCGACTCTTAAGAATTCTCCCCAGCTTTTAGCTCGCCTGGCTGAAATGCAGCGTCTTTTGCATTTTGAGTAGATGCCCGTCTTCGGGTTTTGGGTGTTACCCAGAAGCCCATGTATCTACCGAACATTAAACGCGTCTGTGCATCTAGCGCCGGTATAGCGCCAAAAAAGATAAAGTTCACGGGGAACAGAAGCCATTGGAGAAACATCCAGGCCCATTTGAGTTTGCCGTAGTTGGGCGGTCTGGGCGGCAATAGGATAACTGAAATGATTGCCGAAGATATTAAACCCAGCATGGCCAGAGTCATTATTGATCGAGTAATGAACGGTAGGTTATATGACAAAACTGTTTGGTTGAATGCTGTGCCGCCCACCATTACGGGAAGCCAGCCCAAAAGGAAAATTATCAAAGCATTTGTTGATGCGGAATGAGTTTTTTCCGTAAGGGCAAAGCTGAAGTGAAGTTTCTTTTTCCACGAGATTGCCTTGTTTTTTAAGAAGCCGAACATAAAGTAAGGATTGTTCTCTACCCCGTAGTGCCAGCGACGTATTTGTTTGTACTGGTTTTTAAACGTTTGCCAGAAAGTCGGTGCCACATTTGCGTCCATATATACCGGGTAGTGCATCGGTACGGTCTGCCAGTTGCCGTCGTATCTCAAAAGGCATTGCCAAAAAATTCTAGAATCCTCGCTGACCATATTTGCTTGCCAAAAATCAACATCGACTAAGGCCCGCAAGCCGATGGATTGAGAAGAAAAAGTTACTAGCTGTTCCGCTCGTGACTGTTGTATCATCTGCCAGAATGTCGTCGAGAAGGAGAAGACTCTGGCGAATGAAGGCGCCTCCCAGATGTTATTTATATAAATAGGTATTGGTTGGTAGCCAGCACGAGTTGGATTGGCAGTAGTCAGGAAGGTATATGTCAGAAGAGAGAAGTAGTGTTGAGGCACGACTGTATCGATATCAAAGTTTGATACCAACACTCGGTCGTAATCCAGCCCAAGCTGGTCAACCGTATTCTCCTTAACGTATTTGATAGCAAATGCAGCATTTGAGCCTTTGCCGGCTAATTCTCCGGGTATATCTGCCGGATGTTTTACCATGATTAATTTGAAAAAACTTTTTCCGTATTCACCCTGGACTTGTTTTGCAATTTCATCTGCCAATTCACCGGCTCTTTCTTCTTGCGCCAACACAACGATCATTTTATCTTTCGGATAATCCGAGTTTAACAGGCTATCAATCGAGGGCCTGATAATATCTACCCCCTCTTTATACGTCGGCAGTATTATTATGTGATAGATATCTTCCCATGACTTTATCTTTTTCAAACTGAAGCTGTCGGAGGGAAGCTGCTTAAGTTTATCAAGCCAGTTTATGTTCATGTTAGCCCGCATCTTTTTAAAGGCTGCGCGCATATGAGCAGAGAGATATATCGTTTTAATTAGCCAGTAGACGTCGAAGATTATTATAAAGATGGCCATGAATACTGGCTGCAGGAAAGATAAGATGATGATTAGCGCTAGAGTAAGCCAGGCCAGTAAGCCGGGTAAAATCTCAAAAAACCGGTATATGAACCGGTCTTTTTTATCTGTCAGATCTGCCGCCTTACTTAGCTTTAAATATGTTGGAATCATGTATGCGTGCCTATTACCAAATCACGTATTCATAGAAAAGGCAAGGCGGTATAGTTCGTCGGCCATGTCGGCATTGCCTGATTTCACATCCATTTCTATCTGTGCCAAAGAAGCAAAAAAGCGCTTTAGCTCATCAAGATCGAACTTCTTGCACTGCTCGTATGTCTTCTTGACCACATAGGGGTTTAGGCCAGTTTTTCTGGCAATATTAGAATACGGGATGGCACTATTAGCCAGGTCCTTAACTTTGAGTAGATTTCTAAATTGGTAGACAACCATCGAGAAGATGTAGTAGGGATCAGTGCCCGATTCCAGGTGCTCATATAGGGTGGCTGCTGCCCTGAATTTATTCTTGCTAGCCATGGCGTCTACCGCCTCAAAGATATTCTGATCTTCGTTCGGAGACACAAGCAGATCTACATCTTGCTCCGTTATCATTTGGCCATCTTTAGGGTTTGAGCTTTTGTAGCTGATCAGTTTATCTATCTCTTGTTTGAGCCGCCAAGTATTAGAGGAGTCTGCTGATCCCGAACGTGTTGTTGGGCTTGAGGTGTAGGATATTAATCTTTTCAGTGCGGCGGGGTCAATACCTAATTCCCCGTCTTTCATCTCCTTATTTACCCATGCTTCAAGCTGTTTTCCCGATAAAGGCTCAAAGTGTTTCACAACGTTGTCTTTATCAGAGAGGAGTTTAAATAATACTTTGTCTTTTTTTGCGAGCTCTTTCTCGTCGCTACTTTCAGCAAAAACAAGAATTATTTGTTTATCTGATGCCAGCCGCCACTTCTTTATAAGGTCAGCTACCGGTTTGCCTGAGGGGAAAGAGCCTTTTATTACGACAAGGCGTTTTTCTTCAAAGAATGATACCGTCTTGATCAAGTCCGACAATTTGTTTAATTGGTCAGATTCGGCGAAATCGAGAACTGAAAAATTAATACCGCTAACATTTTTTTTGTCATACTCGGCAACGATCTTGTCTATATTCTGTTTTAGTCGGTAACTGTCACTACCGTAAAGAAAAATTATCATTCTAGTCTGTAATTATTTCTACCCAGATGCTCCCCGGGGCAAATATCATTTCTTTCTCCTGGGCGTCGTAGAAAAATAGTTTTTCTTTTTCTCCCGCTTTGCTCCAGGTGCCTTCAACCATTTGGCCATTTTTATATACTGAGATATCCCCAGTCCCTATAGTTTTGATCCGGATGTAGTCTTTATCTATTGGTGACCAGCTGGTTTCCATAAAGACTACATTCTTCGTTCTAACCTGTTCTCCCGTGTTTTTATCCGTTTCTTCTTCTCCTGCTCGTGTGCGGGAGTATGAGTTTGTCTCTTGATCGTATGCCCACTCCACTTCAAAGTTGCCTTTATAAATTACCGGAGGATTTATAACGCCTAGGCTTTTGTCATTTTTCTCGTGGAGGTAACTAATCGTTGCCCCTGTAGTTTGGTAGCCCAGTTTATCTGATATCTTTTTCAGTGAATCGAAATCCGTAAAGCTGTTATGCGGTCTTGGTATTGAGCTTTTGCGATAATATACGGTGCCGTCATATTTGAGTCCATCTATGTTGTCTATTACTCCATCGTTCAATCTTTCCAGCACAGTGTGCTCTCCGCCAAAGTGGGCGTAAATAGGATTTAGACCAAGTGCCAGTGGCAAGAAGTCTAGACGCGACGAGCGTATTGAGCCCAACTCCTTAGGCTGATTGCACTGGAAGATGGCCATCATTCTCGTTACTTGATTAGGGGTGACTGGCATCTCGAATACTATGTCCGCTTCCCCTACGCCGGAGAGGGGCCTAGCTTCTGGATCAGAGGATAGCATCACGGCAAACGGTCTTGCGTTAGAGTTTTGGCAATTTATGCCGGCGATGGAGCTAATGTTTCCTTCATTGGCGATATTAATGTTATTGTCCCCGATTTTAGACAAAAGAAAACCAGCGATGGCTACTATCGCTGCCCCCCCAATCCATATATATGTTTTTTTCTTTGATAATCTCATTATTTTTTTTGGTGAACAGGACAAAAATGTGCCGACCTGTTATTTATGACTATACGCTTTATTGCGCCGCCATCTTTCTTCTGGCATTTTTCGTCGGTTCGCTGATAAGCTTTTTGCATATTCTGATAGTTCCCAAAGGTGCCCTCTAGGGTTCTGTAATCCTGCTGACTATCGCCTTTTGCATCAATGGCTTTTCTCAGTACTTTGACCAGCGCCCTATATATTTCTTCCAGCTCCTTGTCTTTCAGCTTTTCGACTCTCTTCTCTGGGTGGATGCCAGCATACCAGAGTATCTCGTCTGAATAAATATTTCCTATCCCGGCGATAACAAAGGGGTCCATTAGCACTTTTTTTATAAGTCCTTTTCGTCTTTTTATCAGTTCCTTGAACTTTTTTACAGTAAACCCTTTTTCCAATGGTTCCGGACCCAATCTTCCTATCTCATTTATGCTTTCCACGTCATCAGTATCGCCCAAGAATACTTTACCGAACCGCCTTACATCGGATAGCCCGAGCATGTATCCGTTGTCGAGGTAGATTATGAAGCGGATGTATTTATTGTACGGATCATCTTTGATTGGACCCTCTATGGCTGGAGTGACTTTTTTTCCGCTAACTCTCCATTTACCGTACAGAAGATGGCCGGAGATTTTCTGGTGAATTATTATTGTTTTGCCTCCCGACAGGTCCAGCATTATGTACTTAGCCCTTCGATGGGCGCGCAAAATCTTACGGCCTTTTATCTCACTGACAAAAGCTTTAAGTGAGTGAGTCTTGATGGTTTTGGCCCAATCTGTCCAGGCGTTAGTGATTTTTAACCCCCTTACCTTTTTATTCAGGCCACGGACGATTGTTTCTACTTCTGGAAGTTCTGGCATAACAATCAAAATATATCCAAAATATGGGCTATTGTCTAACAAAAAACCACCTTTCTAAGATGGCTCTTGGGTCATTTGGATAGCTCTTTTATTCTAGGGTCTAGCTCTTTTAGCCCCAACTTTGCCAGAGATACTCTAACAGCTTCCCTGCTTTTCATCAGGGTGGCTGCAAATTTATCTGCGAAAGCCTGGTCTGAGGTGTGGCCTATGAGATGCCCAGCCTCATGAGCAGCTATCGCTTTGAGGTCGGTATCTTCAAGCGCTGGGTCATTGATTAGATCGGGGCTGAAATAGATAGCGTGTAGTTTTCCGCCGTCATACGAAGGGAAGATAATCGCAGCTGCCTTTAGGCGATGAGTGATATCATCATAGGCAACGTAGAAGCTGACATCTATGCCCTCGCGAATTAGAATCGGACTATTCTGGATCTCTTTGCAGCAGACTAGATATGTTTTCATATCTACAGACTCGAGTTGAAGAACAGAGGCGATGGGGGTGGTGTCAGCCTTTACTTCTTTTAAGGGTCCCGGGATCAGACAGAAAAGGGATAAGATTAAAATATGCAAAAACAATACGGACGAGAAGATAAAGATTCTACGCATCTTCGCACCTCCTTTTTTAAAGTTCTAAGATAAAGATTGCATCTCTTGCCAATTCTGACCGTATTTTACATCAACGGTCAAGGGAACGGCAAGCTTATATATCGAGTCCATTATATTTCTGAGTTTAGGGTATAGCTCTTTCACTAGACCCTCTTTAACTTCAAAAACAAGCTCATCATGCACCTGTAGTAATAGCCGGACGTCTATATCATTCAACTCTTTGTGTATATATTCCGAGACTTTAATCATAGCCATTTTCATGAGGTCGGCTTCAGTTCCTTGGACGGGATGATTTATGGCCATGCGCTCTGCTTGGGCTTGGACTTGAGGAATTGTTGAATGGATATCCAGTATGGGGCGTCGACGACCGAAGATGGTCTCGACGTAACCTTCGGCATGGGCTTTATCTTTCATCTTCTCCATGTACTCTGCGACACCGGAGAAGTCCTCAAAGTACTTATCTATGAATTCTCTGGCTCGTTGACGATTAACGCCGGAGGCACGGGAGAATCCTAGGGGCCCCATGCCATAAATGATGCCAAAATTAAGAGCTTTTGCCTGACGGCGCATCTCTTTGGTTACGTCTTTGGGTTCGACTTCAAATATCTCTGCGGCAGTAGCAGTATGAATGTCTTCTCCGCGCTTGAAGACCTCGATCATTTTTTTGTCTTTGGCTATATGCGCAACTATTCTAAGTTCGAGCTGTGAGTAGTCAAAAGATATTAGTTTATATCCCTTTGCGGCTATGAAAGACTTGCGAAATTCTTGTCCTAACTCCGTCTTTGTCGGTATATTCTGTAGATTTGGGTCCTGAGAAGCCAAGCGTCCGGTAGCAGCGCCGGTTTGGTTATATGTTGTGTGTAAGCGCCCATCTTCTTTCGAGATCAATAGTGGAAATGGTTCGATATATGTTGTTTTCAGTTTCTGCAGTTCACGGTATTGAAGTATCGGATCTATTATCGCGTGCTCTTCTCTCAGTTTTTCTAACTCTGGTGCGGCTGTAGAAAGCGCTCCCCCGCCGGTCTTTCGTACCTTGCCCTTTATTTGGAGTTTATTAAAGAGTATTTCACTAAGCTGCGAAGGGGAGTTTATATTAAAGTCAGTTCCGGCAAGTTTATATATCTTAGTCTCTATCTTAGCCAATTCTTTGTTCGTTGATTTCAGTAAGCTCTTGAGATTAGCTTCATCTATATCAATTCCGATTTGCTCCATTTCAGCCAGTACTTTTATCAGCGGCATTTCTATGTCCTCAAAGACGCCAATCAATTTGGCCAGCTCCATTTTTACTAGAAGTCGCTCTTTGAGTCTCCACATGTACGCCGGTTTGGCTTCCGGGTCTTGGCTAGGCGTTTCCCTGAATTCTGCGAAGTGTATTTCTTCAAATCCATAGTTTTTAACGTCCGGGTTTAAAAGATATGCAGCTATTTTGATATCAAATAGCTTATTCTTTATATGAGTACCACCTTTTTGTTTAAATAGGTTTTTTAGGTCGTGCCCGATTACTATAGCCTCAGGATTGTCTTTGATTTTCTGAAAAGTTTTTTTATCTGATGGGTCAATGACATATATGTTATTTTTGTCGGGATCGAAATCGTGCTTCTCTCCATCTGACTTTTTGTTGGCAGTTTGTTCACTCACCCCTATCTCAGGCAGTCTTTTTAGCAAGCTTAAAAAGCCGAGCTCTTTGAATATTGATTCAAGCTTTTTGAGGTCCAGGTTTTTACGCCACTCGGCCTTTTTAAAAGAAAAATCAATATCCAAGTCAGTTACGATAGTTGAAAGCTGCTTTGAGAAGAATGCTTGATCTTTGTTCTCTAGTAATTTTTCGGCGAGTTTAGGACTAATCGATCCTTTTTCGGTCTGTTTTTTATCCTTGCCCTTCTCCGCCTTTTCTAGGGATTTATATAGGTTATCCAGGCTGCCAAACTCTTTAATTAATATGGAGCCGGTCTTTTCTCCTACGCCCGGAACCCCCGGAATGTTATCTGACGGGTCGCCCTTTAGACCCCTATAGTCGTTCATCTGTTCTGGCTTGAGCCCATAGCGAGCGATAACGGCTTTCTCGTCGTAAATTACGGTATCTTTTACTCCTTTTCGGAGAGTAAAGACGACAACTTTCTTGTCGTCCACGAGCTGCAGGGTGTCGAGGTCTCCGGTGGCGATTATGACCTGCAAATCACCCCTCTTTTTAGCCATGGTAGCCAAAGAGCCAATAAGATCATCAGCTTCGTAGCCCTGCTTCTCATATACCGGGATTCCAAAAGCGGCTACCAAATCTTTGACCATAGGTATCTGGTCGTAAAGCTCTTGCGGCGCCTTCTCTCTGTGAATTTTATACTCTGCGAACTCTTCATGTCTAAAGGTCGGGGCTGCCAGATCAAAGGCTGCGGCGACATAGTCCGGCTTCATGTCTTTAATTGTTTTGATGAGTATGGAGGCGAAACCAAAAACGGCATTGGTTACTATGCCCTTGGGTGATGTTAACGGAGGCAATGCGTGGAATGCCCTGTGTATTAAGGCATTCGCATCTATTAAAATTATCTTTTCCATTTTTATTTAATTCCAGTTACATGTATCTTCCTTTCGTCTTTCTCGATATGGTCGATGTGGATATTGATAATATTTTTTGGCAGAATCGGTTCTACCCTTTCTGCCCATTCTATTAAAAGTATATTACGCGGATCAGACATCATGTCTTTCAACCCGATAGACTCAAGCTCACGATGGTCTCTGAGTCGATAGGCATCAACATGTATCAGTGACCTGAACTTACTGTTTGCTTTGGCTGAATATTTCTTAAGCAGAACAAAAGTGGGACTGGTTACTTTGTCTTTAACGCCGAACTCGGCAAGGAATGCTTTTACAAAAGTTGTTTTTCCCGCTCCCAGTTCTCCCTCCAGAGCTATCACCTGGGCTTTGCTGCTTTGCTCTGAACCTATGAGTTTTCGAGCTATCTTAGATGCTAATTTACCAGTTTCTTTGGCGCTTTTTGTAGTCGCGGTCATAACCTAAAGAGTAGCTTTTTTGTATCCTTTTTTCAAACAAAAGTCCCGCTCGCCAGGGACTGCCGAAGCAGTATGGCGGAGCGGGACGGGTGACGGGAAGAGAGTCAGATTTCTCCGCGCCGATATCGTTCCATGAATCGACGAAATTTCTCTCCCGAAGAAAGTTCTTTCTCCTCTTCCCTCGAGTAGTCCTCCTCCGGCGCTACGACCAGTGGAGGCTCTTGCTGAGTGTGGTGACGGACATCGACCTCGATCTCCACCCTGGAGGGAATCTCCAAGGATGGCGGAGGCGGAGGTGCTGGTGCTTGCCGTTGTCTCATAGCTGACACCAGCTTGTCTGTCACCGACTTGAGGCCGGCGACAGATTCTTTTAGTCCGGTCACCTCTACTTCGACATGAGGAGTCGGACTCGGTTTCACCTCCGGCTGGGGTGCCGGAGGTGCCGAGTGGGCAGTGGCAGGTGCCGTTTTCTCGACGGCTGCCGTCGGTGCTGTCCAGCGACCAACCTTGAATCCGAACCAGAGCACCCACAGAATGATGGCAACTCCTCCAATGTAGAGCATGATCTGGAGGAATCTATACCAAGCATGGGCAATCAGGTCTTCATCCCGGTTGACTACAACTGGCGGGCAGTTGCAGCCATCGCTAGGACTTGAATCCGACGTATTGCTCGTCGGAGGAGGCGGAGTTGCCGACCTGAGCCGGCCAGCTTCCGTTCGAAGCCTTTCAGCTTCGCTTTGGAGTCGCTGTGCCTCTTCGTACTCCCTTCGACTGCCGGCTTCTGATGCACGCCTTTCAGCGTCATTAGCCGCGGCCTCAAGGGACTCCGGCGTTTCAGCCGAGTTGTCGGCGGGAGGGCCTGGTTGATTGCTAGGCCCCAGATTGCAGAGTGCGTTGCGGTATTGAAGACGAGGCATTGTCAGAACCCTCCTTGTGGGGCTTCGAATACCCAGCCATCACCCCGAGGGGCGACTGAATACTCAGCCGGAATTTTACGTTCCTTCCCCGGCCTGTCGAGGTCAGGGAGAACCACGTATCCAGTGAGACCGCATTTCACCCACCCTTCCGGGATAGGTTGAACATCGTTGCGGTCGATGCGAAACGAAGAACCATCGCAATCGACCAACTCGAGTTCCAAGCCGGTGCGGTTGTAGATCCGCATGTTGGCGTTAGCCAATGCTTCTTCCACAGCCTGCTGGTCGGCGATAGCCTGGCAGCTTTCCCGGTTCTTCTTCTTGCGGCAATCCAGGGGCTGGTGGCCCCTATTGCTATGACGGCGATTCAACAGCCAGGTTGTTAAACCCGCTGCTCCACCGCCAATACCAGCACCAATCAGTGCACCTTTGGTGCCCCGGCCGATGCCGGCTCCAACGCCTGCACCGATAACGGCACCTTGGACGGTGTTACTGACCATGCCGCTTCCGCCGTAGTAATCTCCGGCGTTGTTGATCGCGAAGTCGACGGGAGCATATCCTCGCCGAATAGCGCGTTCCACAGCAACTCCAGCCATGACTCGGTCCAACTCTCCAGCTTCCGCTTGAGAAATCGGAATGAGCACGACCAATGCGAGCAAGCTCACGAAACGTTTCATCGAAGATCTCCTTTGCCCAAGCTGGGCTCTTTGTCTTACCTTTCGAAAGGTTGAGGAGAAAATGTCAAAGAACTCTCCTCTGTCATGATGTCTAAATTATATCAAAAATTGGCTGTTAAGTCAAGTATGAGTAGATAGTCAAAAAACCTTGGAAAACAAGGTTTTTATTGGCTTTTCTGGTGTTTTAATCTCGTCTGATCTTTTTTAGAATGGCGATATCTGCTTCTCGTCTTGAGTCCTCTGTCTCAAGTAGCCAGTCGATTTTTTTGAATTCGGGGGTCGATAGCAAGCTTGCCATACCGTTTTCCCCTATATACCCATCTCCTATATGTTCATGGCGATCTTTTTTGCCGCCAAGGTCTACTTTGGAGTCATTAATATGACTTAATTTCAGGTATTTAAGGCCAATTTTTTTATCAAATTCTTTCAGCACTTCCTTGGCTTTTTTCGTTGTTCTAAAATCATAGCCGGAAGCAAATGCGTGACAGGTATCAAAACAGATGCCGGCAAATCCCTTAAGATTTTTTACCTGTTTTAAAATGAAAGATATTTCCTCGAATGTATCACCGATGATATTGCCGGTTCCAGCAGAGATCTCCATAAGGAAGCCAGTACTGCCGGTGTATCCTTTGAGTAGTTCTTTAATTGCATCTGCGACTTTTTGCAGGCCATCTTCCAGTGATTGCCCTGTGTGTGAACCAAGATGCGTCATTATGTATCTTGCACCGAGGACACTTCCCCGTTCCAGCTCTTCGCGCACTATTCTTATTGAAGCTTTCCTAATCTTTGGCTTGATGGATGCGAAGTTAATATAATAGGGGGTGTGTATGTAGAAAGTTTCCATATTAAACTCGGCCATTTGGGATTTGAATTCTTTAATGACCGTATCATTTAATTCTGGCGCTGGTCCTCCTTGTGGGGATCTCGTGAAACATTGAAATGTTTCACAGCCTAAGTCAGATGCACGTTTGGGCGCATTAACTATCCCTCCGGCTATTGAAACGTGTGTCCCTATTTTAGACATAAAAGTTAGTTTACCAGATTATCTATCTAAAAAGAAAACCCGCTTTTGGCGGGTTGAGCTATTTATTTACAATGTAGCCGCTTCTGTGGAGAAGTTGGGCCTTTGTCGAGCGCCACCTGTTGTTCTTGTCGTAGCTACCGATCTCAACTTTGATTTCAATATTGTCGCCTTTCTCATACTCAGCATTTAGCTTGTATTCGAGATAGTATCTGTTATCCAAGTCGCTTAAGATCCTGGAGGCAACTTCAATGACTTCTTTCAGAGAAGGTAGCTGGAAGAACCTTCCGCCCGTGCCGGCGGCTATTTCTAGCAGATTCTTCTTGGGCTCTTCCGACATTTCCCAACCCCATGTGGCTCGAGAAGGAATGGTAGTTCCGATGGTGTATACGGGCAGATGGGCTGACTGAGCAGCAGAGACCGAGCTAGACAAGCTCGAGAATGGCAAGTTATTGTAGCCATCGGAGATGACAATTAGAACGGTAGCGAATTCGCCGACCTCTTCCTTAAACTTGCCCGAGGCTTGTTCAATGCTGATGAAAAGTGGGGTTAACCCAAGCGGTTTCATTCTTGAGATGGCCCTAATCAGAGTTCGTGGATTGTTTGTCCAGTCTTGCTTAATTAAGAACATCCCTCCGGTCGGGTTGGCAGCCATAGATTCGTAGGAGAATTCGGCTACGAACACTTTGTTGTCGCGATCCCGGGTCATTAGTGGAGTGAAGATCAACTTCACGATCTCCGAAGCTACGTCTTTCTGGTATCTGAATTGTTCCGGGTTCTGTACCGAACCGCTAGTGTCGATGAGCACCCCGGCCCTTAGAGGTAGCTTGTCGGAGTGAGTGAAGGTATCGATCTCTCGTTCGATGAAAGTGCCGTTTTCTCCCCTTTTCTCGTAGACTTTGAAACTATCCTTAGTTAATTCTCCTAAAGGGCGACCCCTTCTGTTTAGCGCGACGACGGGAACGGAAACTAACTCTACCCCCACACTGAATACAGGAGAATCTTGGACGAAATTTTGTTCTGGCTCGTGCTCTTGAAGTTTAAGAGGAGCACAGAACAAAGAAAAAATTACTAAAAGCCTAATAGTTCTTGTCATGTCCCCTCCTTAATTTAAAGGTCCTGGATACGTATTTCTTATTCATTCTTAACAGTTTTCAAATACATTTACAATATTAAAAAACCCCGCAGTCGCGGGGTTAGGGCATGTCTAAAGTAATTCTTACTCTTGTTCCTACTGGAAGGTTCTCAATCAAAGCTTTGTCGTTGAGTCCATTGCGAGCATCAAATATGGTTGCAGGTTCTTTCTGGTTGAACCAGTTGTACCCTGCCCTTAAAGTAGCGGATAAGCCAGCAATGACTATGGCTACCAGACTGGCATCTTTGATTCGTTGCTCAGTATCCGGTTCGCCGTTGCTGCCTATAATAGTGACTCCGGCGCTCGTACTTGCGGCAACTGCAGCGGTTCCTGCTACGCCGTCTGATATCTTCTTTGCTTCCAAGACTGCCACGGTCCTGATGTTGGACAGACCGATCTCAACCTGTTTGGTCTTATCGATGGCGACAGTTATGGACTTTGATTCTTGATGGCTGACGACTTCGCCATTGATAATAGCCAGAGGGACGCTGTCCGCTTTCGCATGAACTGTCAGCACCAGGGCTGCTACTAAAACCAGCATGGGTTTTTTGGGCTGCATCTTTAGCTCCTCCTTTAGTCTTTTGGTGCGGGTCTTAGACTGGCAGATATAACAAGAAAGTTAACTTCTTGGGAGACGGTTTTCTCACGCACTTTGTCGGTTATCTTGAATACGATCTTATAGTTTCCCACCGAAAGTGGTTTGCCGGAAGGCCAGCCAACAATGAAGCTGGTCAGTCTTTGGTATTCCTTGCTGACGTCAATAAGTTTGTTGGCCTCGGTGACCTCAAACTGACTTTTCAGCACGACTGGTGGATTTTCGTCATATTTATGGCGGATATAGTAGAGTTCCGATTCAACCATGAGTTGCGGAACATCATTCTTGAACAAGGTGTTCTGACTTCGGGGGTCAACCCTGAAGCCGACTCCCTTTAGGAGCATTACTAGAATCGGTTTCTCATCGTCATAGAATACAAGCTCGGGGTATTCCCTCCTGAAGCGCAGAAGCTCTTTAGTTAGAGAATGAATCTCTTTTGCCAAGACTCTGATCGCCTCTTCAAAGGCATCAAGAGATACAGAAATCTCTGGGTCATTGCTGGTGAATTTGAGTAATTCAGCCTTGTCCTTCTTTCTTGGCGAAAGCGTGCTTTGCCAGGAGAGAATCTTAGAAAAAGCCTTTTTTACTTGATTTTCAGCGGTCTGATCAAAGATCAAAACACCCTTGTTTGAATCAAATACTGCCTGAGACTCATAATCAGCAAGTCTCTCATGGATCTTCTTAAGCGCTGCTGCCTGCTCGCCAATAAGCGGGCCAATATTCTTATTGAAGACGATACTGACCAGCTCCAGATCAGGCAATACAGCTGCTGCCTTAGCCGCAGAGACCATGGCAGCGATACCAAACTGATCTGCAAAACGGAATTGGCCCGACAATAGTTGGCGCAGGTATTCTTCCGGAGAACCGGCCATTTTGCCTTTGTAGGCGGCAATTAGCTTATAGTTCTCGTAGCCTGTACCTTGACTCATACACATGTTGGTAAGAGCCTGGTCTCTTTCTTCAGGTTTCAAGCTTTGTTTAAGTATGAATTGCTGGAGATTTGGGTTTTCTTCTACGAATACGTACTGTTCTGTCCCTTCAACGCCAGTGTGGTATTCCCATATAGCGATCTTGGGCGGCATCTGAAGGGTAAAGCGATTCATATTCGGATCAAAGCATCCCCACTGGATAGCACCACCAAGATATTGAGTTGGATCCCAGATGTCGAAAGTGAAATTCGTGTAAGGGCCAATTCTCATATTAGTAGGATCAGGATGTCCCCTGTTTTCAACGACCCAGTCGCGGTCATCGGCGAATTCTCTTGGTTGTGAAGGTGTTTTATCCCTGAAACGCGGGGCTTTTTTAGCTTCCCTCTTGATCGTATCGAATGAGTCCTCTATTGCCTGAAGAAGTCCGATAACTATCTCGTAATCTCCAGAGAGATTAGCTTCGAGATATAGGTTCTCAGCTTCTTTCAAGAGATTCTTTGACTTTTGGAAGTTGTCTTCTGGTCCGCTGACATCAAAGCCCTCGGCCCTTTTGTCTGCTAGAAGATTTTCCATCTCAAGCAATTTCTTGTTCGCCCGGTCGAGCTTTTTAGTCAGCTCTACCTTGGTTTTGATACGTTCTTTATCCTGATCGGATGCTCTGCCATCGCTCTGTCCAGTATTTGTCTTGGGAGCGGGATTCTTTCCTGGCCACGGACACCAGCTTGGCCTTAAGCGGTGACAGCCCGCATTCAGGGAAATGAATATCAGCAACACCATGGTTAGTGCGGGCCTGCCCATATATGCCTCCTCCTTTCGGTTAGGTATTTAACTGTTAAAGTTCAGTTACAAGCTGATACAAGATTAGCAAGTGCGGACAATAAATCAAGGAGTTAGTTGGTCTTAAATTTACATTTTTAGGGGCATATAAAAGTGCACATCCTTATCCACTTCCCCTATTGACTTCAACTCCGGCTGGAGCTACTCTTAACCATAGATTCTCGCAAGAGAGTTTTTGTTTTTAGAGAGTAAAAACGGGGTTTTTCGAGCTATTTCGATAATATTCTTGAAAAACTATAACCCCCATACATTATCTATTAGTACTTGGCTTAAAACCTTCTTTTCTAGAGGATTTTTCAAAAACGACAGGGTCGGCTTTTTTGTCATTATGGCTATGGCCTTCATGGTCATAATGGTTAAGGGCTCAGCCTCAGAAGGACAGAGAAGCGTATTCAGTAACCTGCTGACTAGGTATATAGATGAGACAGCAGCCTCAGTGGTGATCAACCCTTCTCAGAGCCAGTTGGCTGATATTAATAGCGTTATAGCCCACCTGGGCAATGATAAGGTTCCGAGCCCGTCTACGCTTAGTACAATCCAGGGTAACTCCGTTGTTTCACATGGAACAATCGTCTCAGATATATTAAATGAGTTTACAGACAGGGGAACACAAGTTGCGACGTATACTGTACAAGAGGGAGATGCCCTCTCTTTTATTGCCTCAGACTATGGCGTTAGCATTGATACTATAATTTGGGCTAATAACCTTAAGAACGCAGATTCTATAAAACCAGGTTTAGAGCTTAAGATCCCGCCTGTTAGCGGGGTTATTCATAAAGTAACCAAGGGAGATACAGTCTCTTCAATTGCTAAGAAATACGGTGTTGAGGCTAGCGAAATCATAAGTTTTAACTTGTTGCCACAGGATGCCAGTCTCCAGCTGAATCAGGAACTGATAGTACCAGATGGCAAATTAAAGTCAGTTACGTACAGCGCTCAGGTTAATGTAGCAAGAAGCTTTGCCTATCTGCCGATTCTGGACGGATACTTTATGCAGCCGACTACGGGATATAACTGGGGCAGAATCCATGGCCGTAACGGCGTAGATATTGCAAATTCTTGTTACACAGATATTTATGCCGCAGCGGAAGGAAATGTGGTTACGGCAGATAGCTCTGGTTATAACGGGGGATTCGGTAAATTCATAAAGATAGTCCATCCAAATGGCACAGAAACCGTGTATGCTCACGCTAGCAGCTTGCTTGTAAGTGCGGGTGAATATGTGGGTAAAGGACAGCATATAGCTGAAATGGGTAGCACTGGAAATTCTACTGGTTGCCACTTGCACTTCGAAGTGCACGGTGCCAGGAACCCAATGGCCAGATTCTAAGAAGGTATTTAATTGCAAAAGCCTGTTTCACGGGAAACCGTGTTTTTTGTTGCGTTAAACAGGGCATTTGTGCTATTTAACTTAATTAGATCCTTACATCCTAGGAGAACCTAAATGAGAGTAAAGGCAGGTTTAGAAGCAAACTTTTTGATACCCAATGACAAGTTGGACGTTAAATACCATTCCGTCATGTTGAGAGGTTCGGAAACCTTGGGAAACATAATTGAGGCCTTTCTTTCAGGACACTTTAGCGCCTACCAGGTAGTTGCAACTAATATCAAAGGTTTTTGGCGCGGTTCCTTTGATGGAATATATACCCAGTTCAAAGTTGCTTTCGTCGGCAAGGATAGACTAAATGACCTAGAGGGTTTCCTGGAAGCGGTGGCCATTGCCATCGGACACGAATGCATATATTTAAAGACTGGCGAAGATGTGTGGTTCGTTTATCCGGAAGAGGAAAAACAATACCAGCTGTGACAGCTGGTATTTTAATTTAGTATTTAATTGTTTCCTGTGAAACAGGGGAGTGGCTAGACTAATCTCGCTTTCTTTGCGCAATCTACGCAGAACTTAGCTACCGGTATGACTTCAAGACGTTTTTTGTCTATAGGTGCCATGCAGGTTTCGCAGTCGCCGTATTTGTCTCCTTCAAGCTTTTTTAGGGTCTCATTTATATCCTTCAGTCTTAATTCAAGGCTTTGCTCAACCGCTCTTTCTTCTTCATAATCGGTAATGCTGTGAGCTTTTTCATCCAGGGTATCTGACTGATCAGGCTTGTGAAAATGTGCTTGATAATCACCCTCGATATCGGGGTTTTTTGTTGCTATACGTCCAAGCTCCGTTTCCAATACTTCTTTTTCTTTTAGCAGAGACTCTTTTAATTTTTGTAGTTCTTTAGGGTTCATGTATGACTATTTAAATTAGAATATTAGCATAAAGGGGTTTGCTCAGCAATGATTTAGGTAATACAAAAGGGCATTGATAAGCTCGTGTACGAATGTTGCTTGAGAGCTCAATGCCCTATGTTGCCCGAAGGCGTGAAAATGACTTGCCAGTCAGTCCATTACGACGGAACTACCAGCGAAGGAACTAATCTAATTATATACCCCTGATGAATGATGACAAGGCAAATTTGTGGATAACCGGATGATGACAATGATGACAAAAAAAGATGACACGATTGTGTCATCTTTTTGGCACGGATGAGTTAACCCGTATTTACTAGCGTATTCTGTCTATAATCGAGTACATGTGCTCTCTGGAGTTGGTTACTACCAGATAGTTCTCTCCGTTAATAGCTGAGACTATAGCATAGTCGATAGTCAGGTCCGGAGTAGGGAAGTTCTGGTATCTTATAGCTGCGCCTTCCCGAGAATTGTCTAAGAAGTCTACAGATGCGGCATCAGCAGGATCTAACAAAAGTAGATCGGCTAGATCTTCTGACATGGTAGACTCCCAGGCAGTCATTGCAGATGTTGCTCCTAGGTCATCAGTTAGCTTTACCACTATGCCGTAGCCGTTATTGCCATCCAGTTTAGGGTAGGCAGTCATATATAGCTCGTTGTCATCAACGGAAGTTAACAATTCTGCAGGGGTCTGTATCAATAGACCTGCCATAAACTCGCTAAATGAGTATCTGGAGCTAGCCTCAGGATTGAACACGGCATAAAGCGCTGGTTCCGCTGATAATCTCAGGGCTTCGCTATCGATCTCTTGGCCGAATCTAGAGGTGAAGTTAGCACCAAGGGATAGGCTGGCCGAGCTTACTGTAGAGAAGTAATTCTCTACAGTAATAGGTGTCGGAGTAGGAGTTTGAGTCCTAATAGGTGTCGGAGTGAATACTACATCGGGTACTCCCGGCGTACGTAATAAGAAGAACCAGGCTAAACCGGCTATTACTATGAGTCCGACTATGATGAGTAATAGATTTCTTGAAATTGGAAGTTTGCTTAGAATCCCGTCTCCTTGGCTGGGAGCCTCTATGCCTCCAGATTTCTCTATTGATCCTGTGGATGCTCCTGGTGGAGTGGGGACTTTTAGTATTGATGGGGGAGTTGGCTTTAATCCCGGCAGTCCTTTTGATCTTTCCATTCTGCCTAACTCTACCTGTGATGATGGCCTAGGAGGCATAGTTACTTTGGGACCGGCTGGAGCTTCGGGTCCAGGCTTCACATCTTTCTCTGACTCTCGCTCGAGCTTTACGCCTGTTGGCGCTTGTCCTTTCTTAACCGCAGCTATATCATCCTGCATGGTCCTTATTGAAGACTTAAACATAGGACCTGGTCCTGAGGGCGATTGGGGTGGTTGCATTGGTTTTGGGGGCGCTGGTGGCTGTTGAGGGGCCTTTGGCGGCTCTGGCCTTGGTGGCTGAGGAGGTGTAACTCTTAAATCTGGCTCTGGGGACGGCTGGTTTGGTATTGGCGGCATCAATGGTCGCGAAGAGCCTCCGGTCGATGTCGACGGAGGAACGGGTCGTGGCGGAGAGACCGGATCTTTTGTTGGTAAATTCGACGGAACTCTAATCTGAGGACTTAACGGACTCGATGAGTCTGACGGTTTGGTTGGGTCAGCCATTGGGCTTCAGGTACTAGGTTGAAGTCTTTAGTTTTTGGCAGTTAATCTTATCCAAAACCTAATAGCTGAAACCTAACACCTAGTTTTTCATTGTCAGATTAATTCTACCATAGCTATCTATATTTTTCACACGAACATGTACACTTTGTCCAACTTTGAGTACGTCTGAAGGGCGGTTTACGCGTTCATTTGAGATCTCTGAGACGTGGACAAGCCCTTCACGGCCAGGCATGTATTCAATCATGGCTCCAAAATCGAGCAGTCTTGTGACCTTGCCGTCATATTCGTCTCCGGGCTGAGCGATGTATGTGATCTCATTGATCCAGTCGATAGCCTTTTTCATGCCTTCGGCATCATCCGAGGTGATGAATACAGATCCATCCTGTTCAATGTCTATCTCTACTCCCGTCTTCTCTATGATTTCATTAATCATTTTTCCCTGAGGGCCGATTACTGTGCGGATCTGCTCCGGATCTATCTTTATGGTCTGAACTCTTGGTGCGAATTTGGATAATTCCTTTCTCGGTTCAGGCAGGGTTTTTAGTATTTTTTCTAATATTTCCAGTCTTGCTTTCTTGGCCTGTTCTAATGCCTCTTCCAGTATCTTTTCGTTGACTCCATCAATCTTCACATCCATTTGCATGGCGGTGATGCCGTCTTTCGTGCCGGCGACCTTAAGGTCCATGTCTCCATGGTGGTCTTCCGGACCCTGAATGTCTGTCAGTATCTTGTATTTCTCGCCCTTCTCATCAAACATTAAGCCCATTGCGATGCCGGCAGCTGGTGATTTGATTGGTACGCCACCGTCCATTAGGGCAAGGGTTGATCCGCAAACAGAGGCCATTGAAGACGAACCATTTGAAGACAAAATCTCTGAAACTAATCTGATTGTATAGGGGAAGTCTTCTTTGGCAGGAATCAAAGGTTGTAGCGCTCTTTCTGCTAATGCGCCGTGTCCGATATCTCTTCTTGAACCACCTCCTACGCGTCCGGTTTCACCTACGCTGAAAGGAGGAAAGACGTAGTGATGCATGAACCTCTTCTTCGTTAATTCGAGCTCCATGGTTTCTATCCATTGTTCCATGCCTGGTGCGGCGAGAGTGAGAACTGATAATGCCTGAGTAGTGCCGCGATCAAACAATCCCGTACCGTGAGAGTGGGGAAGTACACCAGCCTCGGTGGTGATCTGTCTGAGCTCGTCAATCTTTCTACCATCCACCCTTTTCTCTGCTTCCAGTACATTTTTATGTACGATCCTGTCGATCTCTTCTTCGAAAACAGCTAAAGCATTATCTATCTTCTGGCTCAATTCTGGGTGATCAGCGAATTGAGTCTCAATATATTTTCTTAATTCATCGCTTGTCCTGTGCAATCCTTCGACGTAGGCAATCTTGTCAGGGGTGTATAGAACATCTTCCAATTTGGGATCAACAAAGTCTTGGACTAGTTTGACGAAGGCCTCATCGCGTACCGGCTCAAGTATCTCTTTCTTCTTTTTCTCTAAATCTTTGGCGATCTTGTTCTGCAATTTATTGAATTTTTGTAATTCCTTAAAGCCTTCTGCCATTGCTTGGACTACTTCTTTCTCCGGTACGATGTTAGCTCCGGCTTCAATCATGTTTATCTTATCCTCAGTACCAGCTACGACGATATCAAAGTCCGTGTTCTTTCTCTCTTCGTAGGTCGGGTTAAATACAAGCTTGCCGTCAATCCTGCCTACTCTCATCGCGGCTACTGGACCATTGAATGGAATATCGGAGATCATCAAAGCCAAAGAGGCGCCAAAAAGAGATGGGATGTCGGGGTCATTTATGCCGTCAAAAGACAGTACCGTGACGACTACTTGTACGTCATTCCTGATTGAATGATTAAATCGGGGCCTCAGAGATCTATCTATTAGACGGGCGGTCAGAATAGCCTCTTCAGAAGGTCTGGTCTCTCTCTTGATCCATTTAGAACCCTTAATTTTACCTGCTGCATAATACTTTTCTTCGTAATCAACTGAGAGCGGAAAGTAGCTGACGCTCTTAGGGTGGCTGGACATAGTCGCGGTAACCAATACGGTGGTCTCACCGTATTGAACGCGACAAGAGCCGTTCGCCTGTCCGGCTAAACGGCCAATTTCAACGGATAGAGTTTTTCCAGCTAACTCTTCCTGGTAGTTCTTTACTGCCATTTCAAACTACAAACAAATGGAAGAGGTGAGTGACCAAGATTCAGACCAAAACCTTCATTTAAACAAAAATTTTGGCCTAGGCCCTGCATCGGTTCCCTCTCCTCTCGCTTATTTATTTGTTAATTAATTTTAATTAAATACTTTTGTGGTTCGGCTCCCAAATCTACGAATTTGTCTACTGCCTCTTTTAATTTGCCTGATGTACTCCTGCCGAATGATATTGCCTCAACTTTCAGTCCTTGGGATATTCTTAAGTATTCCACTAGTGGCAAGAAGTCGCCATCGCCGGATACTATTACGGCTACGTCTATCTTATCAGCTAAAATCACCGCGTCTATAGCCAGACCTACGTCCCAATCGGCTTTCTTCATGCCGCCAGGGAATATTTGCAGATCCTTCTCTTTGATCTCAAATCCGCTTTTTTCCAGAGCCTCAAAAAATGCCTTCTCTTCGCCGCTCTCGGTCCTGATGACATAGATTAGAGCGCGTATCAGTTGGCGGTCGCCGACTGCCGTATCTAATATTTTTTTGAAGTTTACTCGGGCCTTATACAGATTCTTGGCCGAGTGGTACATGTTCTGGGCGTCAATAAAAACTCCCACTCTTTGATGACGGGAGCCAGAGTCTGTGCTTTTGTTCCTTCGTCCAGTTTTTTGCATGATCATCGGTCTATCTCTTCAGTCCTAGGTGCTTGATTACTTTAGAGTATCTTGTCTCTGACTCTTTGTTGAGATAGTCCAGGAGCCTTCTGCGCTTGGCGACCATCTTTAAAAGACCGGTTCTTGAACCGTTGTCTTTCGGGTGTTTCTTCAAATGTTTGGTAAGGCTCTCGATTTCCTTGGTAAAAAGGGCAATCTGGACTTCCGCAGAACCGCTATCACCCTCGTGAAGGGCGTGCTCTGACATGATTTTCTGTTTTTGCTTAGGGTTTAACATTAAGGAATACTATAACACGACATGGGGGAAATTAAAAGACCCCCCAGATAGGGAGGTCGAGCCACCTTTGGCTGATGAGAAAATCAAGTTTATCCATGTAATCCAGAGATTCGCTGGTTCTTTTACGTTTTCTTAACTCTTTACGCCAGTCGTTGCCAGTTTTTCTGTGAGCGACCACCGCTTGGATAACCGGACCCACGCCGCCGTTGTATGCCGCTGCTAAGTAGTGCTCAAGATTAGGATCAGAACTGATATCCGGTCCCAAGACGCGGGCCATCTCAGTGAGGTTGTGATTGTGGAGCAGTACGGCGGCCTTCATTGATTGAATATGGTTTCCGACGCCGTTTGAAAATGATGGTAATTTCGCCCATCTGTACCTTGCCCGTATGAGCTCCCAGGTCCTGCCGGTGTATTGCATTAGACCGGAAGCTCTAGCCGGACTAGATGTTTTAACGTATGCGCCATCTCGGTTGACCGCAATGATCGTAAGCACTCTTTCATAAGGGCTTAATTCCAGTTTGCCTTCTTTGAATTGATTGGCATCGAATGGATCGGTGTGCTCAATCAGCACCAGCCTTTCCATCACATCGACAAGCCACTCCGATTTCAAATCAAGAAGGAATTTGGCCGAGACTCCCTGTCCGAGTCGGTCCAGTTCTGCGAAGGATTGTTTTAGGGTATCCCTCAGGTACTTTTTGCCCTCGGCAACCATTTCCTGATTGTGTAGGGAGGTGGAATAGGGGCTATATATCACATCCCGGTATCTGCCGTTGCTTAGCCGTACCCGGTATTTGTTAGCAATGACTACCCAGCCTTCCGGCTTCGTGACCTTGAACGGCGTATTGAAGCTGTTCCACCTTAATCCAGAAGGTCTTTCCTCGACCTCCAGTGTGAAGTTTTTGGCCACGTTTACTAAATCGGGGCCGGCCCTCTTAACTTTAATGATCCTGACTTCGCCGGTTTCCATATTGAACAATTTGACCGCTATCTCTTTCCAGGCGAAATCAACAACCCGATGCTTTGAGGTCGCGCCAGTGGCCGACCTTCTCTCGGCAAAGTATACCTTGGTTTCTCCGGAATGCTTTATTCTCACCTCTTCCAGCTCTTTTTTACCTTTTTCTGCCTCTTCAGTCAGACTGGTATATGTTGGTTTTACGACAGTTTGCCCAGAGGCAAGTTTAGATAGCAGGACGATTGCCACTGCGACCCGAAAAGCAAAGCCGATTGTTAGTATTTTCACTCCGCCCTCCTGAGATGTGAAGGTTCTAGAGTATTGATAACATATTTTGTCAGGCCGTTAAATATTCTAATGTCGCACAAGAATGGTATACTAGTAGCATGGATGTAAAAGAGTTGAAGACACAATTTTTGGAACATTTGGAGATAGAGAAGAATAGATCTCCTAAAACGGTTGAAAATTACAACCACTATTTAACCCGCTTTATTAACTTCAGCGGAGTGAAGAGCGCGGGAGATATTACCGAGGAGGTAATACGAAAATTTAGGCTGCAATTGAACAGGCTGACGGATGAGTCTGGCCACACACTAAAAAAAGTTACTCAAAATTACCACATCATTGCTCTGCGGGCTTTCCTAAAGTATTTAGCCAAGAGAGATATTAAGACTGCAGTTGCGGAAAAGATTGAGCTCGGCAAGCAAGAGGAAAGACAGGTTGTTTTCTTGGAGAAAAACGAACTTGAAAGATTTCTGTGCTCTCCGCAGGGGGTAAGTCTGAGCGATCTTCGCGACCGCTCCATATTAGAAACTCTTTTCTCCACCGGTTTACGCGTGTCGGAGCTTTGCTCGTTGGACAGGGAGGATATTGATATAAAGAGGGGAGAGTTTACCGTTCGGGGGAAGGGCAGCAAACTGCGCGTGGTATTTTTATCAGAAGAAGCTAGGGCGGCCCTGACTACATATTTGGATAAGCGGCCTGATGCTGACGAGGCTTTGTTCATACGCATACCCCATCATGAAAAGTTTGAAAAATACGAGAATCTGAGGCTGACCCCGAGGAGTATCCAGAGAATAATCAGGAAGTATGCCGTAGCGGCCGGAATAATTGGTAAGAAAGTTTCACCCCACTCGTTGAGGCACAGTTTCGCGACTGATCTTTTACGAAACGGAGCAGATATTCGTTCGGTCCAGGCCCTGCTGGGCCATTCATCGGTCACAACTACGCAGATATATACCCACGTGACGGATAAGCAGCTACGGGAGGTGCATGATAAGTTCCACGGGAAAAACAAAAAACAGGATTAGACCTGTTTCTTTGTCTAGATGATCATCAATACCGCTCCGGCCGTGAGTAAGATGACGCCGAGTACCGATTTGATGGTTAGCGCTTCGCCTAAGAACAGGGCAGCTAGCAATACCACGAATACGACAGAGAGTCTGTCTACTGATGCGACGCGCGAGGCAAGCCCGAATTTAAGAGCGGAAAAATAGAAGAGCCAAGAGAGAGCTCCGGCAACTCCAGAGAGTACTATGAATTTAAATGGTTTTGAACCGATGGTGTTTAACAGATGAAGCTTTCCCATCGAAAGGGAGACGACAAGTAGAAATACGAACATGATAAATGACCTGACGGTTGTCGCGAGTGTTGTATCCAGATTGGCTATGCCTATCTTACCGAATATTGCGACCAGAGCCGCGAATATCGCCGATAGCAATGCGAATATTAACCACATGATTGATATTTTAGCACAACAGTTGGCAGCAGAGAATGAAAAGCCCCACCGAAGTGGGGTTCTGACTTTTAAACTCAAGCCGCTCGGACGACTAGAGGCTCTGGTTTGATACCGAGCTTGTTGATTACTTCTCTCATCGCTTCCGTTACTGTCTGCGTGTTTCTCTTGAACTCCTCGTTTTCCAAGGAGAGAAGAGGGTGCGCTTGAAACATCCCATTCCAGGGACTGCCAAGCCGCATATCCAGCATTACTGGACCGCCTACTATTGCCCATGGATAGGCATCGATCACATTACCCGTCTGGGTAACGAGCCAGGAGTGTTGGTATCCTTTTCTGGGGAAATATCCATCCTTGTATTGGACGGGAAAGAATTCCGCCAGTGCTCGAGCGATCATGTGGCAAGACACTTCTTCCTTGTCCGGCAGTTCAATATCCGGCATGTATTCCATAACCTTTATGATTTTTGCAAGGACCTGAAGATCCGAATGTGGAGCTACTGTGATGGCATACGGAGTCATAGTTTTCTCCTCGTTCTTGGTCTATCCGTTTCGGAGATAATACAATTTTTATGTCAAAGCGTCAAACTCTAGTTGCGGGGTTTATGAGGATGAAATCATCATTATCATTAACCTGTTTGCCGTCTATATTAACAACCACTCTGTATTTGCCGGCTTCTTTGAAGACGACGTTGATGAACTGTACTGCGAAGTGAGCTCGTTGCCCCACCCTGGCGATATTGATGGTTTTTGGAGTTGATTTAATAACCGTCTCTCCGGAGGGGGAGAGTAGCTCTATGATTTCCTCGTAGTTCCCCGGTTCGCCGGAGATGCCGGTCACTACCGCGAACTTAGGATGGCCAGCTGGGAATCTGGAAGCAATTATTTCATCAAAGATACCGATTACGTTGAGCTTCTTGTCTTCAGAAAAGAAAGCCTCCTCGCAAATATGTACAAAATGTAGTTTGGTCATGTTGTTTTAAATATATGTTCTGTGGTATATAAAAGCAAACTGTTATTTGAAAAAGAGGTGTAAATGGAGACGAAAGAGATTGCAGCTCTTATCGTAGTGCTGCTGTATTTAATAAGCGCACTCAGGTATTGCTGGCAAACAGTAAAGGGACAGATAAGGCCTGTTTTTGCAACTTGGCTGTTGTTTGCCGTAGCGACTGGTCTCAGTTTAGCAACATATTTTTCTTCCGAGAAACACAGCGCAGTCAGCAATATTGGTAATGTCTGCGATGCCACCGCAACATGGTCAGTCTTTCTTGTAATTTCTATTTTTGCCAAGAATAAAATCTGGGGGTTCAATCGCTTTGAGAAAAGATGCCTTCTGGCGGCCGGTTTGATAGTCATATTCTGGATTTTTAGTCGGGAACATGTAGTTGCCAACTTGTTATTACAGTCCCTGATTACTGTCGGATACTTGCCGATGATCAGGAGTCTTTGGAGAACTGTCGGAAACACCGAATCATTTCTAGCCTGGTCTCTATGCTTAATAGCCGTAATCGTTTCCATATATCCTGCAGCTGCAGGCGATGACTCACTTGCCCTTACATATGTTCTGAGGGGGCTAGGTTGCGTTTCGCTCACTCTTTTGATTATGTTGAGGGCGGAGCTGAGGTCACATAAACTAACCTCTTTGGGTAAGTGGAGATAAAAAGACCACGCGTTGCGTGGTTTTCTAATTTCTAGCCCGGACTATTGAGCCGTTCATGGTGTATTCGGCCCCATTCTTCCAAATCTTGGCGGCTCCGCTCTGAGGCTTCTCTCCTGAGCTTTCTGTGTTCTTTGATCTTTTTTCTTGAGAAAAGAGGTAGCTCGATTGTAGCGCTCTCGATCCTTTTGTCACTTCGCGTTACGTCCAGTCTGCTGGCGCAGGCACTCTCGTATAGGGACATCATGCCCCCATGTTGTTCGAATGTCTCTTCAAGGCGGGCTAGGACCTCTCGGTCATAGGGAGTCTCCGGGGTTAGGAGAACATCCAGCCTATTCCCTTTGCTTGAAATGATAATATCCTTCTTCATGCTTTTACCTCCCGCTAATTAATGTGCTGTCGGTATCTTAATTTATATAAATTAGTTTTACAAACTCTAGAAGCTACCTTGACGGATAAGTCAAAATACCGTATATCTAAGCCAATCTTTGAAAACTTTTTTCCGGAGGAGTAAATGAGGAAGTCCAAACCTTATCGACCCGCGAAGCCAGTAGAAAGACCACGAAAAGTAAAATTTCCACAGTTTGGTGTGGAGGTCAGGATTAGTAAAATTCATGGTATGGGCGTGTTTGCTACTAAGTATTTTAATCCTGGCGCATTCATTGGGGCGATCTCGGGCGTTGTTCCCGAGGTGCCAGACCCTGATTGCAAGTATTCCATTTGGTTTGAGGATTCACGAGGGAGGAGTACTACACACGTTCCACATCCACCCTTTCGATATCTCAACCACGCCTCTGAGTGTAATGCGGAGATGGATCGGACTACACTCTACGCATTGGACCATATTCTCGCGGGGGATGAGATTACCATCTACTACGGTGAAGAATGGGATGAGGAAGAGAATAAGGAAAACATGACCTCGAAAGGTATGGATGACGGCTCTGATGAAGATACGAATAGTCTGCGGAGTGCTGAGGCTAAACTCAAGAAGCTCCTCAAACTTATTGAGAGGATAAAGAAACAGAAAAAATCTGCCACATCTAAAAAAAGTTAGACCCCGAGTTAGCTCGAGGTCTTTTTTAATTTCTATAAATTCACAACAAAGTATTCCATAGAACCGGTGGGTGCAGGTTCAAAAGTGTAGGTAGGGAAGTTGAACATGATTAGCATGAACCAGGCGATAATGAATATCAGGGGGAAAACTATGCCCATATATGCATTTACTGGGACTAACCCCCTGGATCTTTTACTCCAGCCTTCGTATTCAGGGAATGTGTTCTTAACTCGCCTGGATAGCTGCTCCAGATGCTTGTAGCTTCTGCTGCCGACTATTAGCCAGACGATGCCTAGCCAGAAACCCAGAGCCCGGAAGATGTCTTCGTAGAAGAAAGCGCCCTCTTTATCCGTTATCGTGGCTAACGTCACCATGAGTACGGTGTGGGCAATGAAGAAAAAATTTGTCCTAGTACTAAAGACTCCCTCCGCATGCAGAAGAAGTTTAAATAGCCATGCCTCTCTTTCCTGTACGGAAGCCATCGGCCACCTCCTCATTTTAAAGATGCTATTTACTGGGTATATAAACAGAAGCTGTTGGCTTTAGCAAATAAAAGAGTTTGGTTGTTTTGGTCAGAGGCATCTATGTCACGAATTTCAGAGAAGAAAAGATTTCTAAATTTTGTGTATAAAAAAGTTCTAATATTTGGTTTATCTGGTAGAATATAAACAGCGGGTCGATTAACAAATAAATTAATAATTCATAGTTAAAATAATCACATGTTTAAGAACAAAATATTTTTGGCACTGATTCCGGCTTTTATAGCGGTATTTTCTTTTGGCTTCCTTCTGGGTGGACAGAAAGTTTCCACCGTAAATGCTCAAACTGAGTGTACAGTTGATAGAGCGATGTTGCACAGGCTCTACAATGCCATATTCCACCGTCCATTGGACGCTGGTGCCGACTTCCACATCGGGAAAAACCTTGAAACTGTGTTAACGGACTTGGAGAACTCTGACGAGCACGTCGAATATTCTGGTTTGTTCACCGCAGCCAAGGCTCTTGAAGAAGCCAAGCGTACTCGCCAGCTTTCAGCTAACGACGAGGAAGCGTACAGGAAGATTATAGATTCTGCATTGTCACACGTTTCCGCCTGGGCAGAGACTCTGCCGCAGCAGGCGATAGACAATGCAGTGGTTGGCCC
>JBBEDS010000010.1:0-29711 GCA_040881175.1 Minisyncoccota bacterium
GCACCAGTAGCAACTTTTACCTTCATCCTAGAAACAGAAACCACTAAAGGTTTCTGTTTTGTTTTACTGTTGCGCCCTATTACTACTTATGCTAAAAAAATATTGTCTAGCCAAGCTGTCTGGTCAGACAATAAACAGGAGGGCATCGTCATGAGAATATCTCAGTTCATTGATCATACGGCTCTTAAACCGAATATGACCGGGGAGCAGATCCGCAAACTCTGCGCCGAGGCAAAAAAATACCAGTTTGCAAGCGTTTGCATTAATCCAACATGGGTCAACATCTGTGCAAACCTGCTGTCCGGTACGGAGGTCAAGGTCTGCACAGTCGTCGGGTTCCCATTGGGCGCAAACCTACCGGAGATTAAAGCAGATGAAGCCAGGCTAGCCGTCAAGCAAGGCGCGCACGAAGTGGACATGGTCCTCAATGTAGGCGCACTCAAGTCGGGCAATCTCGAACTGGTCGAGCAGGACATTCGAACGGTCCGTAACGTAGTCCCCAAAGCTACGCTCAAAGTCATCATCGAAACCTGTCTGCTCACCGATGCAGAAAAGGTTGTGGCCTGCAAGCTCTCGCAGAAAGCGGGTGCTGACTTTGTCAAAACCTCGACTGGGTTTTCCACCGGTGGAGCGACCGTCGAGGACATACGCCTAATGCGCGAGGCGGTCGGACCAGATATGGGCGTCAAGGCATCTGGTGGCATCAAAGATTTCACCAGCGCAAAGGCCATGATCGAGGCCGGGGCCACCCGCCTCGGATGTTCAGCTGGCGTCGCTATCGTGTTGGACGCAGAAAATAAGGCTGCTTAACGGTCAGCCTGAAAAGAACGACCACCCCCTGGGATGGTTTTTACTTGTTATTTACCCGCATTTACCCTAACCTGGATAATAGAACACTAAAAATTGAATGAGGAGTCGGTTATGGCCGCAAAAAAGATGGTCAAATTACTCGCAGTGCTCTTTGTTATCCTCGGCCAGCTTTGCGTTACCGTAGCCGGTCAAGAAAATACAATTTACGATCACGAGAGGCAGAGACGTTACGAAGACTACGCAATTCTCCACTACATCTGGATCTCGGCTTTCGGCGCCAGGGCAGATCCGCTAGATCTAAAGACAAGGGTCGAAGTCGTTATTCCAAACACCCTCAAGTCTTTGAAGAAATTCGTAGGAGAACGCCCGGACAGCTACTTCCTCGACGAAGCGAAATTGCTGATAGCCGAAGTTAATTTCCTATCTGGTCCAGCTGGTTCAAACAGGTTAGACCCAACATATTTCCAAACCAAGTTCAATATGAGCTGGCTGGAGGCTGCCAAACCCTGGCTGATGGATATCATAAATAATCATCCCGAAGATAGATACTTCGATATTATCGGCGGGAAGAGTGAAAATGAATTTACGGCAGCGATCGCTCTCTGGTATTTAGGAGCCTGGAATGGCGATCCTAATTTTCTGAGAATGCTGATTCTTAAATATCCGACTAGCAAGTATGGACAGCATGCAACTGGGCTCCTGAAACAACTCGAAGAACTTGAGAGGAGGAAGAAATGATGGGAAAAATCTCTCTGATACTTATAGCAACCATGCTCTCACAATCCTGCGCCCTAAAAGGACAGAAGGCGGATCCACCGACGGCGCAACAGCAAAAATCTGACTACAAGAAGCCGCCGAAACCAAACCAAGAATACCCCGGCGACCACTGGGATGTAGAGAATATCGGATTAAGAGATGTGGCTCAAGGAATGAACTTTTTCTCTCTCGAGAAAGAGATCGCTATAGGCAAACAGTATGCCGATGAGATTGAGAAAAATACTAAGATAATTGACGATCCTGTCATTGCCGAATACGTTAACCGCCTCGGGCAGAATCTGGTTCGCAGTTCTGATGCCAAGGTTCCGTTCACTATCAAGGTGATTGACGATCCTGAAGTAAATGCATTTGCTCTGCCCGGTGGATTCTTCTTTGTAAACTCCGGCCTCATTATGAAGGCCGACGAGGAGGCAGAACTGGCTGGTGTAATGGCTCATGAGATCGCTCATGTGGCCGCAAGACACGGTACTAGGCAAGTTACGAAAGCAAAGATAATTGATATCGCCTCTATCCCCCTGATCTTTATGGGTGGCTGGGCAGGATACGGCATACGTCAGGCAGCAGGATTCGCGATTCCCATAACATTTCTGAAGTTCTCCAGAAACTTTGAACGGGAAGCTGACGAACTCGGCACTCAATATATGTATAAGGCTGGATATGATCCGACTATGCTTGCCAGTTTCTTCGAGAAATTACAAGCAATGCAAAAGAGAAAACAAGGGAAAATGAGCAAGATATTTTCTTCTCACCCATCCCATGAATCTCGTATGGCATTTATACAAAGCTTACTGTCAGTTAAAGAAGTGTTTGCTCCAAAGACCGAGTACGTTGTGAGCACTTCAGAATTTGCCGAGGTAAGAGCAAGACTGGAACGACAGACCAATATCAATAACAAAAACCGGCAGGAAGATCCTGATAGGCCTACGCTAAGACGCAAGGACACAGACAAGATTGAAGTCCCTGAAGATGGCAAAACGACCGAAGAGGAAGAAGACGAACGACCAACTATTAAGAGAAAATAAGCCCCTACGGGGGCCTTTTACTTTCCCCTAAAAAGTGTAAGAAGATTTTTTAAAACTGCAGCTACGACAATAGGACCGACACCACCAGGTACCGGTGTGATTAAAGAGGCTTTCTTGCTCACCTGTTCAAAGTCAACATCACCTACTACTTTGCCGCCCAGTTCTTCGTATCCAAAATCTATCACTATGGCTCCTTCTTTAACCATATCTGCAGTTATTAAATTAGGCTTGCCCACTCCGGAGATTATAATATCCGCTTCTTTTGAAATCTCGCCCGGGCTTTTTGTAAACTCATTTATCACCTCGACTGTCGCCCCCTCACTAGCAAGCCAGTGACTCACTGGCCTACCCACCAGAAGACCATACCCGAAAATTACACACCTCTTACCTTTTAAATCAATCTTGTTCTCTTCCAAAACCTCCTTTACTGCTTCGACTGCCGGCGGGAGCACCTTCGATCTGCTTCCGAAGAATGAACCTTGGGCTTTTAGGGAAAGGACGTCCGGATCCTTATCCTCGGGTATAGAGTTGAGAATATATTGAGTGTTAAATTTTTCTGGCAGTGGCAGTTCTATTATCATGCCGCTGATAGTAGAGCCCTTTACTATCTGCACAAGGTTTTTTCTGAGTTCTTTGCTCGAGATATCTTCCGGAAATTCATATATCCTAAACTCAATGCCAACTTTTTCTGCTGCTTTCTTTTTTACTTCCAAGAATTTACGGCCGTTGCCTTGGTCCCCCACTAAAACAGCCGCCACCTGCGGCTTTCTGGTTAGTTTTTTTACCGCCGCCGAAAGATCGTTTAAAATTTCGTCGGCTATTTTTTTACCATTGATGATCATGTATATGGAGAACAATAAAACAAAAACCCTCCTGTGTAAAATGGAGGGGCAGTGACTATTTCTTCGGCCACCCGGTCAGGCGTCGAATAATTGCGAACAAAGGCCGCGCGTTTTTGGCAAATATGGTAACAGCCTTGATATCTTCCATGCACATCATGTCAGCATCTTTGTAGACCGCCTTCCGGCCAACATTGATCAGAAAACCATGAATGCCAGCATTGTTGACTTTGGTCACAAGACAAAGCCAATCCTCGTCGGGGTTACCGCTAAGAGTCGTACTTATCTTCACCAGGTCGTCCTTGTCAATCGTGTCTATAATAAATCTGGTCATTGATGGTCCAACCAAACATAAAGATTCCGGCAAAGGCTTCATCAAACTAGGCATAATTAAATTCTCCTTTAAAAGTGCTTCGTGCTCAGATGAGTTTATCAGCTATTAATTATTATGACAAGCTATTTTAACGCAAGAATTGAGTGTATCTTCTTTGCTATTTTCACCACATCCTTCTCTTTCATTCCCTGAGTGGTTACGGCTGCCGTTCCCAGACGAATACCAGAGGGATCCCATGGCTTACGGGAATCATGTGGGATCGTATTCTTGTTAACTATTATACCGGCCTTCTCAAGTCGCTCTCCCGCCTCTTTGCCAGTAATACCGAATGGCGTAACATCGATAAGGACCAGGTGATTATCAGTGCCGCCAGAGATAACACTAAATCCTAATTTTGATAGCTCATCGGCTAGTGCCTTGGCGTTGGCTATAATTTGGAATGCATATTTTTTAAAATCAGGTCTTAAGGCTTCCTCCAGAGCGACTCCCATCGCAGCGATTGTGTGTAGCTGCGGACCGCCCTGCAATCCCGGAAATACTGCCTTGTCTATATTATCGGCCAGTTCTTTTTTGGATAAGATCATAGCTCCGCGAGGACCTCTCAAGGTTTTATGAGTCGTAGTTGTGACAATATCCGCATATGGAAATGGCGAGGGATGTACCCCGCCGATAACCAGTCCAGCTATATGTGAAATATCAGTCATCAACATCGCGCCGACGCTATCAGCAATCTCTCTGAATTTTCTGAAATCCAACTTCCGTGGATACGCCGTAGCTCCGGCAACTATTAATTTCGGTCTAAATTTTCTTGCAACTTTTGATACTTCGTCATAGTCAATTAGCCCGTTCCTACTCACACCGTAATGCTCAAATTTAAAAAGCTTGCCGGTAAAACTAACTTTATGACCATGGGTCAAATGGCCGCCATGCTCTAAAGACATCGCTAGAATCTTGTCTCCCAAGCTTAAAGATCCTAGATACGCAGCAAGGTTAGCAATACTGCCAGAGTAAGGCTGTACGTTCACTGCCCACTTTTTATCAGAAACCTTAAAAACTTTTAAGGCTAATCTCTTAACCTCGTCCTCTATCTCATCAACTACGCCATTGCCGTAATAATACCGCTGGTGAGATTTGCCTTCAGCATATTTATTAGTCAAAGGAGAGCCTAAAGCAGCCAAGACGTCCTTAGATACATAGTTCTCAGAGGCTATCAGGTTTATGACTTTTTTCTGACGCTTTGCTTCTTTCTCTATAAGTTTCTTTATCATTGTATTCCTAAAATTTTCATCAGTTGGTCAGGGTCAGACGGACCTATGCGCAAAATTTTAGGTTTTATGGTCGAAAGGTCCAGAATCGTCGAAGGTTTTGAATCTGGTAAAACTCCTGCATCTAAGATTAGGTCTGGCTTCCAAACTTTACCCTGAAAAATTTCTATTATCTTATTAATATCCCCAGTTGCTTCATCTCCAGATATATTAGCAGAGGTAGCCGTTAAAGGATACCCGAATTTGCCCAATAGATTATCCGTGAGAGCAAGATCTGGTATCCTGACGCCCACCGTGGACTGACCGGCAGTCACGATATTCGGAATGACTCTTTTCTTGGGGAGAATCACCGTTGTCGCTCCGGGCCAAATCTCTGATAAGGACCTCTCGAGCTTGGGGGGCACAAAAGCCAGTTCTCTAACCCATTTGATATTTCTGGCGATTATCGGCATAGGTTTTACCGTCGGCCTGCTTTTTACTTTAAAAACCTGTTCTACCGCACCCCACTCACAAGCATTAGCACCTAGTCCATATACTGTATCCGTGGGAAATACAATAACGCCGCCCTTTTGTAAGACGGCTATCGATTCAGTTATGGCTCTGCTGTTATCGCCTATCAGATCAACTTTAATAATCTTCATATATCTTTTGCAACTCGTAGAAATCAGTGACTGTGTCATCGGCCAGAGTCTCTACTGATGGCTCTTCAAAGAATTTGGAGCCTGGCCGTTTCATCAAGACACAGAATACTGAAGGAAAGGCCGATTTTACTGCATCCACCGTCTTAACTCGATCATCAACAAAGACTGTGGTCAGCGTTTCTATCTTTTGTTTTGCGAAAAAATCAGTCTTCAAGCTGTCAGAGGTTATAATAATGGATTCGAAATATCTGTCAATTTTAGAATTTTTGATTTTAAGCATCTGGGCCTCCTCATCTCCGAAGGACAGAATAGTATTCTGTGTCAGACTTTGGCTGAGAAATTCCTTTGCATCAGGGAAAACATGCCTATGAGCTCTTCGAAAAGTAGAGTCCATGTCCTTAATGAAACTGGCCGGTGTATCTCCAAAGATCAGCCTTGCCTGGCTGAATGGGTTCCAGCTCCCATGTAACAGTTTGGTTTTTTCATAAGATACTTCGAAATCACCACGGCTTATACCGAACTTGTGAAAGACCGAGGAAATACTTTCCATAAAACTGCCGTCATCAAAAAGAGTATGGTCAAAGTCCAGAACTAGCTTTTTGAATCTCATAACAGAGACAGCAAGGCCTCAGCCAGCTGGCCATTGAGGCTATGCCGAATTAATTTACCGGAATCAATGAGGTCTGCCAAAATATATTTGGGTTTTTTACTTTTCATATCAAGGCCGCCAATATCGACAAAATGAGAATTCTCTTTCTGGTACTCGCTCAACACCTTAACCGATGGTTTTTTACGATTGAAAATTACATAATCTAAAACTCCTTTGCCAAGATATCTCTCGAGAGTAGTTATGAAATCCTGGGCTTTAAATCCGTGGGTTTCTCCAAGTTTCGTCATCAAATTACAAACGAATACTTTCTTAGCTCTCGACCTCTTAACTGCAGATGCCACTCCCCCAACAAGAAAGTTGGGTATTATACTGGTAAAAAGATCGCCGGGTCCGATTACGATCATGTCGGCAGACAGAATATCTTTTTTCGCCTGAGGATTAATCCCCGCTTGCGGCTCAAGCCAAACCTCTTCTATGGCGACCGTTGGGTCATGCTTGGGAATATCTATATTAGTCTCACCTTTAATAACAAGCCCGCTGGCAAGCCTCGCCTGCAAGTTAACGTTATCCAGGGTCACAGGCACCACGCTACCTTTAATATTCAGTATCCTCGAGGCTTCTTTTACTGCCTCGTCAAAACTACCAGTTATTTTCTCAAGGGCGCTTAAAAAGATATTACCAAAATTGTGCTCCTTTAAGTCTCCGGAAGAGAATCTATAATTAAAAAGTTCGCGTAAAATCAGGTCAGCGCCAGACAGAGCAACAAGTGAGCATCGAATGTCTCCCGGCGGCAAAACTCCATACTGGTCTCGCAGTCTTCCGGTAGAGCCGCCATTATCTGCCATTGAGACAATTGAGCTCAGCTCAATTGGGGACCCTCGCAAAGCAGAGAGGACAACAAAAGTACCGGTGCCACCTCCGATGACAACCACCCTCTTATTTTTCTTTCTGGCCGCCATGAGACTAGGCGATCCGAATTAGTGAGTCTGCTTTTCTAAGTTTAAGTATGTAGTAAATGGATATTCCTATGCCCGCAAGTAATAATAGGTATAGGGCAACTGGAGAGATAAAGAAACCGTAAATTCTGGAAATTAAACCGCCGAGAGGCAGTCCAGATATTGAAAAGTAGTCTGCCCTTACCATCATCCAAAATTCCCTGAGCACAAAAGGAGATAGGGACAAAAGAATAGTCAAAAAGTACAAAGCGATTCGCTTCTTACGTTCGATACGGTAGATCTTGGCCATAACCCTTTCGGTGAAGCCGTCTGATGGTTCAGCAAAATACTCGGCCGAGTTATTGCCTATAATCTTTGATCTTATAAAATTGTCTAATTCTTCATCTCTATTCATATTCAGATGCTAATTCTTTTAACGGCTCGCTTGATTTTATTGAAGCAAGCAATACTTTTCGAGCCCTATGCAAGCGGCTCTTCAATGTGTTTTGATTTATTCCCAACATTTCGCTTATTTCTTTGTAAGAAAAGCCTTCGTAATAAAGAAGTTTGATTATGGCCCTGTCTTCTCTGACCAGCTGCTCGATGCATCGCTCAAGCTCACGCGATACTTCAGCGTTGGCAATTCTATCCTGAAAATCAAATACCGTGGTTTCAGCAACATTCTCCAGGACGACACTGTCTAACATGATGGCTCTATTCTTATTCTTCCTGAAAAAGTCTATTACTGTATTTCTGGCTATACTATAAAGCCAGCTTTTAAGCTTCCCCTGTTCTTTTAGGGTATACATCTTACGATAAGCTTTAATGAACGTCTCCTGGGCTAAATCTTCTGCTTCAAAACGGTTACCGACGAAACGGTAATGAAAATTTATCAAATCCGCTTGATACTGATTGACTATCTCTTCGAATTGTTTTAATTCTCGTGCCTGCATTAGAAGATTCGCCACTCTTTTCACTAATTAAGACGGCATCGCAACCATAAGAGTTGCACCTATGGAAACCATCCGTAGCTGAATACCGTCTTAGTTAGTATGTTTATCACAATATCACACATGCGGGGGCCGCCACGCTGGGCGTGGCGAGAAAACAGATAACACCTAGCACCTCTTCGCGATCCTGCCTTCTTGGCAGGATTTGCTTTATATAACGAAGTTAATAAGACGGTCTTTTATAAATATTACTTTTTTAATATTTTTACCTTCTAAATGCGCGCTAACGTTCTTTTCTTTTAATGCTTCCTCTCTAGTCTTGGCCTCCTCACTACCGACTGGAAGCTTTATCACTCCCCTGGCTTTGCCATTTACCTGGACGATTACATCTGCAGAGTCTTCAACTATCAATTTTTTATCATAAGCAGGCCAGGATTCCAAATGGACAGATTTTTTATGACCCAGAACATCGGTCCATATCTCCTCGACTAAATGAGGAGCAAAAGGCGCCAGGATTTTCAAAAATGTTTCAGCCTGGTCTTGGGATATGCGTTCGTGCTCCTCAAGCTCATTCAATAGTTTCATAAATCCGCTAACAGCAGTGTTAAATCTAAAGTTCTCAATATCCTCCCCCGTTTTCTTTATGGTTTTGTGTAGAATACGATTCAACTCATCATTTTTACCCTCCATCTCTGATTTGTTATATAGAACCCAGACTCTATTGAGAAAACGATAGACACCGAGAATGCTTTTAGAATCCCAGGGCTGGCCATCTTCAAATGGACCCATGAACATTTCATATAACCTGAGGGTGTCGGCACCCATTTTGTCTACTAGGTCATCAGGATTAACGACATTACCCTTGCTCTTGGACATCTTTTGCCCATCTTCTCCCTGTATCAGACCGACGTGCTTAAGCTTGAGGAATGGCTCCTCAAAATTCAAATGGCCCTGATCATTCAAGAATTTGGTTATGAATCTGGAATATAACAAATGCAACACAGTATGTTCTGCGCCTATTACGTACAGATCCGCAGGCATCCAATGGTCAACTTTATCTTTATCAAAAATATTTTTGTCGTTTTTTGGATCTGTATAGCGGAGATAGTACCAGGAAGAGTCCACGAATGTATCTAGAGTTTCAGAGGCCCTTGTAGCTTCTCCACTACATTTGGGGCACTTAACTTTCATAAACTTTTCTGAACTGGCCAAAGGCGGCTTACCTTTGGGTCTGTAATCCTTGAGGGTTGGCAACTTAACTGGTAGGTCTTTTTCCGGAACTGGTACAATGCCGCAATCGGGGCAGTGTACCATTGGAATTGGCACTCCCCAGTAACGCTGTCTGGAAACTGACCAGTCACGAAGCCTATACTGGACCTTCTTCTTGCCACCAACAGATTTAACAATTTCTCCTTTGGCTTTTGCTGAATCAAGTCCGTCGAACTTTTCTGAGTTAATCAAAACTCCATCGCCGGTATATGCTGGGCTCTTTGAATGCAACCTTTCATTCCAGATATCAACCTCGGCGTGAGTCATATTCTCGTAATTAAGCTTTGATGAATCAAGCCAAATAATATCATGGGCGCTGCTCTCCTTCTCATCTATCTCCACCTGCTCGCGATCGATCAGGTCAAAAACCACTGCCGTCGTATAGGCAACCCTATTTTCATCCTTATGCGCGGCAAAATATTCTGCCCGAACTTGGCCTTCAATTACTTTTACTAGTTTTAGGTTAACGAAGCCGGTTTCTTCTTCCACCTCTCTCTTCGCCGCAGCCACAATATCTTCTCCATCTTCCACTCCCCCCATCGGAAATGTGGTCCAATCAAATTTTCTCCATTTCAGCCCAAGATATTTTCCTGTATCGGGGTCTCTGACTATTGCATGGATATTTCTCCTCTCTACCGATTTTTTTCCTTTAACTGGGGGGTTTCTTCTGTCTATTATATTCGGAACGACAACTTCTTTTATTGGTAAGTTAAATTTCACAGCAAATTCCAAATCACGTTCGTCATGAGCCGGAACAGCCATAATCGCTCCGGTGCCATAAGAGCCAAGAACATAATCCGCTATCCATACCGGAATCTCCTTCTCGGTCGCAGGATTTATTGCTTTTATGTCAGCATCAACGCCTGTCTTGTCGCCAACGGCCTCAAGGCGGTCCAGCTCTTTTCTGTCCAGACTTTCTTTAATATACGTCTTAACCTTATCACTAGCCTGCCAACCTAGATCTAACCACTTTTTGGCCAGTTCAGGAGAAACGACAAGGAAGGTGGCACCAAAGAGTGTGTCCGGCCTGGTGGTAAAGATTTCAACCGAGTGCTTGCCATCTTCTTGGCCAGAGATATGGTTGAGTGAAAAATTTAGTACTGCCCCCTCCGATTTACCTATCCAGTCTTTCTGTCTTTTGATAGTTGCTTCCGGCCAATCAAGACCTTCCAGACCACTGAGCAAGCGCTCAGTATAGTCAGTTATCCTAAAAAACCACTGCTCCATCTCCTTCTGTATAACGGGCTCCCCGTCACGCTCACACTTGCCGTCAACAACCTGCTCGTTCGCAAGAACGGTTTGATCTTTAGGGCACCAGTTAACCGTCGCCGTTTTACGATAAGCTAATCCAGCGTTGAAAAGCTGGATAAATAGCCACTGGGTCCATTTATAGTACTCCGGACTTGATGTGTCGATCTCCCTGTCCCAGTCGTATGACAGGCCAAACATCTTAACTTGTCTCTTGAAATTCTTAATGTTTGCCCTGGCAACTTCCTGCGGTGATTTGCCGACTTTGATCGCGTAGTTCTCGGTGGGCAAGCCAAACGCATCCCAGCCCATAGTATACAGAACCTCACGGCCATTCATTCTCATATATCTAGCGTGAATATCTTCAGCTATATATCCCTTGGGGTGGCCGACATGAAGTCCGGCTCCTGATGGGTACGGGAAAGTTTCAAGCTGGTAGTATTTGGGCTTCTTTGATTTATCGTCGGCACGATAAAGCCCATCTTTGTCCCATTTGTTCTGCCACTTTTTCTCTATTTTTTTAGGATTGTATTTAATCATAGGTTAAATAACCTGGTTGCGTTATCTGTCGTCGCTTGAGCGACTTCTTCAATTGATTTTTTTTTAAGCTCGGCTATCTTCTTTACCACCTCGAATATATATAGCGACTCGTTTCTTTTTCCTCTATACGGCGCCGGAGTCAGATAAGGAGCATCTGTCTCTACCAAAATCTTATCCAGAGGAGCATTAATCACAGTTTCGTCATATTGATCGGCAAATGTGATTATACCATTTAAACCGAGATGGAATCCTAAGTCCAAATATCTTTGAGCTTGCTCCCAGGTACCGGTGAAAGAATGTATCACGCCCCCAAGTCCTTTGTTGTCTTTCAAAATAGCCATCATATCTTCATGGGCGTCTCGGCAGTGAATTATTAAAGGCTTGTCTAGCTCTTTCGCCAGTAAAATCTGCTTTCTCAGTCTTTCTTTCTGCTTATCTTGCCTGTCCGGCTCCGGAGTACGGTAGTAGTCGAGGCCCACTTCACCCAAAGCCACAACCTTTGTGTGCCCTGCCAGTTTTTTGTAAACCTCTGGGTCAAAAGTTTCTTCAATATTATCATTTGGGTGCACTCCTACTGAAGCCCAGATGCCATCGTATTTCTCCGCAAGCTCGACAGCCTTCTGAGACATCTTGAGGTCAGTACCAACACAGATCATCTTTACGCCGCCGTCCAGAGTGCGCCTTATCATTTCCCCCCTATCTTTATCGTACTGGGGGAATTGCGGATGAGTATGTGAGTCGATCAAATTCATTTCAACCTTGGAAACAAAGGCTCCACTTTCTTAACTACAAATTTACGGCCAATCCAAGATTTGTAATCCTCATCAGCTCCAAAAGTTTCAAATATCTTATCCGAGGTTTCCGGCATGAATGGTTTTAAGAACCAGGCTGCATTCAATATTATTCCGAGCACAGTGGTCAGTGTAAGCAGAAGGTCCTCGGCATCCTCGTCTTTTGCCCAAGGCTTGTGAAAATCCAGGAAAGAATTGGCGTAAGCCAGAAGTTCCCACACATTGGCTAAGGCTTCATGTAAACGAAAATTGTCGATTGCATCGTCAAATTTTTCCGTTGTATCTTCAACCTTCTTTTTAGCCTCAAGGTCAATGAATTTTTCTTCAAAATTAATTTCACCGCTAGCTTTAGTTTCTATCAATTTAGCAGTTCGGCTAACAAGGTTACCTAAGTTATTGGCCAAGTCTCCGTTATGCCTTTCCTCCAGTTTCTTTTCAGAGAAATCACCGTCGTCAGCAGAAGACACCTCCCGCATCAAAAAGTACCTGACCGGATCAACGCCATACTTCTTAACCAGTTCTGAGGGATCAACAACATTGCCGATTGTTTTCGACATTTTCTGTCCATCGACTGTTAAAAAACCATGAACGAAAAGGGCTTTAGGTAGGTCTAAGCCGGCTGACAAGAGCATAGCCGGCCATATTATGGCATGGAATCTGAGAATGTCCTTGGCCATTACCTGAGCATCCGCTGGCCAAAACTTACGCCAATCTTCATTGCGGCCGTAACCTATTCCGGAAAGATAGTTGGTTAATGCGTCGGCCCAAACATATATTTTCTGCGTGTCGTCACCCGGAACTGTGATCCCCCATTTTAAGTCCTTGCTCGGCCTAGAGAAGCTGACATCTTCCGACTCCTCGAGCATTGCGATAACTTCATTAACTCTCGATTGCGGTTTTATCTTAATAACCTCGTCTTGGTAGAGTTTCTTTAACTCGTCCTTGTATTTGGAAAGTCGGAAAAAGTAGTTCTCCTCCTTTATCTTCTCTGGCTCTGTCTGGTGATCGGGGCATACTCCGTTTTTTAGATCGGACTTCTTAATGAATGCTTCGTGCCCAACGCAGTACAGGCCTTCATACTCGCCCATGTATAGGTCGCCGCTTGCCTTTATTGAATTCCAAATCTTAAATACTCCCTGCCAGTGGATTTCTTTATCGGTTGTTCTTATGAAAAAGTCATTGGATAAATTTAAAACCTTGGTTAAATCTTTAAACTTACCGGATATCTTATCGGTAAACTGTGCCGGCTCCATCCCTGATTTCTCGGCCGCCCTTGCTATCTTTGCGCCATGCTCATCCGTACCAGTTAAGAAGAAGGTCTCTTTCCCCAATAGTCGGTTATATCTGGCCAAAACGTCAGCAGCGATACAAGTAAAAGCATGCCCAATGTGGGGTTTGTCATTTACATAGAATATCGGGGTTGTTACGTAGAATTTATCCATATAGTTAGAAAAAGTAGCTTTTCAGCTACTCTAAAATTAACGTAAAATCTGATAAAAGTGAAGCCCGCTAACTATCTGATGCAATACGCCTGCCCTCTCTGTGCTTGGCGATATCCTCAAAGACTTCGACTACGATCACCGCTGCCGGCACGGCCAAGATTATCCCCAAGATACCGGCTACCTTACCTCCTATAAGCAACGCAATAATTACCGCGACCGGATTGAGTCCAACAGTCTTACCCAAAATCAACGGCGTAAGTACATGATTCTCAAGCTGCTGGACAGCGGTATAGAAAACTAGCACCCAGATACCGAGAGTCGGAGACTGGCTGAATGCCAGTATTAGGGCAGGAATCGCCGCGATAACTGGACCCACGACAGGAATTAGCTCCAGGACCATAGCAATAATGCCGAGCACCAGGGCGTACTTGATGCCCATGAATGAAAGACCGACAAAAACTATCAAACCCACAACAAGAGCTAGCAGTAACTGGCCCTGCAACCAACGGCCCACCTTATCCTCTGCCCTCTTCCACAGACCTATGACGTAATCTTCGTATTTAGCCGGCAGGATGGATTTTATAAAGCCGCTTATACCTTGTTTTTGGACTGCCAAGTAGAAAGATATGATTATGATCGCTATCGTCGAAAGCACACCACCAAAAATATTAACTACGAAGTTAATGACTGACGCTGAAGAGACCTGAAGAAACTGCGAAAGCGCATCAAGCTGATTCTGTATCTCACTGAGGAAGTCGAAGTACCTGCTGCCTCCTGTCTGCTGAGCCTTTTCCAGTGCACCAGAGATGTCAGATACGAATTGAGGTAGAGTCTGCGTCAACTGATTCAGCTCAAGTATCAATGAAGGGATAACTAGGGAGAGCAAGAAAAGTATTAGGCCGAAAACTGCTAGGTATAAGATAAGGATACCCAAAAGCCTGGGAAATTTTTTCTTATCAAGCCAAGCGCTGAACGGACCTACCGCAGAAGCAATTATGATAGCAAGGAAAAGTATAACCAGAACATCTCTGATCAGGTAAAGAAAGGCAAAAGACAAGATTATGAAAATAACCTTGAGTACTGTTGATGCGTGAATATCTAGTAATCTTTTTTCCATATACCTAAAATAATTCTACCACGAATTTAAAATCTTTTTAATCTCATCCTTCTTTTTTTCAAATGTTCCAACCATGGCCAAGTTTAACTTCTCGGCTCTGAATACATCTTTAGCTACCTCTAAAATATCTTCCGCTGATACCGCATCGACTTTGGCAAGTTTCTCTTCAGGTGTCTCTATTTTATTCTCCAGCAGTTCTTGCTCACCATAAAAACCGGCCTGAGCATCCGATGGCTCAAGGCTGATTACGAAGAGGCCCTTGATATAATCCTTCACTCTCTTCAACTCTTCTTCAGGAACTAGTTCTTCTGTTAATTTTCGGTGCTCGGCCAAAACAACCTTCAGTCCCTCCATCATGTTGTCGTTATTTAATCCAGCCGAGGTAATGATATCCCCCGTCTCGTCGTAGCTTGAGACTCCATTTCTTATCCTGTATGCCAATCCTCTTTTAACCCTGACCTCTACGAATAAGCGAGAGCTCATACCGCCACCAAGGATTACGGATAAGATCTCCAAGGCCTCATACTTCGGGTTAAAACGGCCATAGCCACGGAATCCCATGGCAACATGGGCCTGATCGGTAGTTTTATTCTCTATAATTAGACCCGGCTCCTTCTGGTACTCCGTAACTGGCTTAGCCTTTAACGGCTCGTGCTCTCTTACATTATTAAAATATTCTCCCACTTTTATCTTCATCACGTCCGGGTTGATATTCCCGGCAACAGCAACGACAGTATTCTGCGCAAAATAGTGAGTATCGAAATACTTTACGAACTCGTCTCTTTGTAGCTTATCTATATTCTCCTTCGGCCCGGCAATATCCCAGCCTAACGGCTGATCGCCATAGGTAAGCTGGTCGTAAAGCTCCATAACACGACGCGGCGGATGATCCATGTACATATTTATCTCTTCCTTAACCGGCCCTCTCTCTTTGTCGATCTCCGCTGAATCAAATTTTGAATTTTGAAAGATATCAGAGATTACATCGAGGGCGATATCAACTTTCTCTGCGGCACACTTTACGTAATAACCAGTGTACTCCTTAGAAGTGAAAGCGTTATACTCGGCACCCATCGAATCTAGCTCCTGAGAGATATCCAAAGAACCGGGTCGCTTCTCAGTACCCTTGAACATCAGGTGTTCCAAGAAATGGGAAATTCCGTTGTTACTCTTGTCTTCATATCTTGAGCCGGTAGCCACCAAGACTAAAACAGTGACAGTCTTTGTGCTGTCCATCGGTACAGTGACCAAGCGGAGCCCGCTTGGGAACGTAAAGTAGTCGTAATGATTGTGCGATGTCTTGTGAGCCATTAAATTGCCAACTTCTCAGTTAAATACTCTTTAAGGTCGGCTATCTCTATCCTCTCCTGCTCCATGGAGTCTCTATCACGAATTGTCACCTTGCCATCTTCGAGAGAGTCAAAATCAATTGTAATACAGTATGGGGTACCAATCTCGTCCTGAGCATAGTACCTCTTACCGATATTCCCCCTGTCATCCCAAGCAATCATGAAATCTTTCTTCAGGTCGTCATATATTTCCCTGGCTTTTTCAATAAGCTGAGGTTTGTTTGCTAAAAGCGGGAAAACTGCTGCCTTATATGGAGCAAGCTTGGGATTAAGTTTCAGGTACACCCTATCCTCTTCTTCTCGATAAGAATCTATGAGCAAGAATAGTATTGATCTGTCCACACCAGCAGATGTCTCTATATCCCAGGGAATATATGTTTCCCCATCTGCCTCATGGTACGTCATGTCTTGTCCCGAAAATTCCTGGTGTCTCTTTAAGTCCCAGTCTCCCCTGTGGTGAATACCCATGAATTCCTGCCAGCCCCATGGCGCGTTGTACTCAATATCTGTGGCTAATTTAGCATAGTGTGCGCGCTCGTCATCTTCGTGGTCTCTGAAACGGAGGTTTTCCTTTCTCATGCCTAGCGCCAAATACCAGTCCATGCGATTCTTCTTCCAATACTCAAACCATTTCTTTCCTTCTTTTTCTTCTGGCTTTATGTAGAACTGGACCTCCATTTGTTCAAATTCACGCGAACGAAAAGTAAAATTACCGGGAGTTATCTCATTGCGAAAAGCCTTTCCTATCTGAGCGATACCGAAAGGTATTTGAACTCTGGTTGAATTCAAAACATTTTTGAAATTTACATGAACTCCATTAGTTATCTCCCCTCTCAGAAAGATCTCTGACTGTTTTCCTTCCAAGACGCCAAGGTAGGCTTTAACCAAAAGATTGAATTGTTGCGGCTCCGTCCATTCGACTTTCTCTTTATGCGATTCCTCGTGCGCCCTTACCTCTTCTTCCTTATCAGCCCTGAATCTCTTGTGGCAAATTTTACATTCTATAAGAGGGTCAGTGAAAGCCTCAACATGGCCACTTGCCTCCCAGGCTTTAGGATTCATCATAATCGCCGCATCTACTCCTACTATATTACTGCTCAATTGGACCATCTCTTTCCACCACAGATCCTTGAGGTTTTTCTTAAATAAAGAACCGGCTGGGCCGTAATCCCAAGTTCCGGCCAGGCCTCCGTAGATCTCACTACCGGGAAAGATAAAACCACGTCTTTTGGCTAAAGACGTAATTTTTTCCATTAAACCTTTCTGCTCTATCTTATCCATGATTAAGGGAGGACTGCGCCTATCTCATCAGAATCATTAATATTAGCCGTGCTAACGTCCGGTATGGTACGTGAAATCACCTCTTTGGTAAAGGTGTCGGTTCCTTCAAACCTGATACTCCTCAAAAGTGGTACGGTCTGGTTCACCTGGTTAACTGACGGCGTGATTGAAATTTGGAAATTGGCTTCATACTCGGCAAAGACTACGCCTACGCCAGCTGGCAAGCTGCCCAGGTCCCAGGTGACAGTTCTCTGCTGGTCGTTATACACTGGCTGAGGCTGGCTGCCGCTAACCCTTACTCTGTTCTCCCAAACCACACCAGGAGCAAGAACAGCTATAACTTTAGCCGGAGATATGTCATTTGAAGGATTAACAAGGTTCCATCGAACGGTAAAGTTGGTTTTCTGGTCTACTCTCGGTGGAAATGGTCCGCTTGAACCAAATGCAGAATCGTTAAGGAGTACCTTCTGATCAACGGTTGGCGCCGTGGAGATACGGGTAATCATTTCGTACTGAGCCGATATCTTATCAAGGTCAAATTCTGACGGAACGTTCGATGTCTCCAATATCGCAGTTGCTTTTACGAAAGACTCCCTGGCACCTAATCCTCCGCTAAAGCTTGGCCTCAACCGGACCTCAAATCCTATGGAACCCGACTGATTAGGCCTTAGGATGCTCAAGCTAGGCAATGTTGATCCGTTAAAAAACACGGTGTTCAATCTGCTGTCGAAGAAACCGTCAGACCTGACAGTCGCAAAGTCATACATGTTGCCTTCCAGCTTTACGGAAAGATCCAGGCTAGAGATATCTACATTACTGTTATTTCTAAAACTGATTCGGTAACGAAGGAGGTCTCCTAGATGAGCGGTATAGTCTTGGGAATCATTTAGCACCAAATCAACTGAGACTAGCGGAGTTGCTATCACTGAAGATGCTTCTATCTTTTCAAAGTCTACGTATTTGTCTCCACTTGAAGTCTCTATTTTCTTCTGAAGAATGACCGATACTGTCTTGCTCTCTCTCTCATTTCCACTCAACGCTCCATTAATAGTAATCCGAGAGCCATCATCTTTCTGTAAATTATCTACGGTCCACAGGTCCTGGCCCTGTTCCTTGCCGGAAGATTGCGGCGTAGATCTGCTGAATTGGAAACCCTCCGGATAACGAACCTTGAAACGCAGATCGCTCAAATCACCTTCGGATTGATTACGGTAATCTATTATGTAGCTGACATTCTGGCCATTTATGACCGTGGGTGGTGCGACTAGAGTAATCGGCACGGCAAGAGTGGTTATGGTCGTAGCCACGGATGCCTCTCTTTTAAAGGTTGAGTTAATCGTACTCGGACTGAATGTCAGGGTACCGCGAGCGGTTTTGATATTGCCCCTGTCTCCGACTACGAATGCCTGCAACTCTAATTCTCCTTCTACGCCGCTGCCAAGATCTCCGATATCTATATTCTCGTTAGTTATACTAGATGTATCCCCTTCTTTCATGACGATAGCATCCTGGGGATAGAAAAAACTTAGCCTCACATCGCTAAGATCGACTTTGTTTTTATTCTGATACTTTATTTTATACGTCACCAGATCACCGGCTGATATTTCCTTAGGAGCTTCTATTTTAAAATCAACTCCGCTCTCACTGAATGAGCCTCGGCCCAGAAGGAAGAAGATAAGGGCGATAACCAAAAGAATTAGGGCCCCGATAAATAGGAACTTAGCCCTTTTAAAACTAAAAAGCGACCGAGCTATTTTCGGTCTTCCGGTGTTAGGATTTTGAATTGGTTCTATTTGGAATTGCAATGCTTTATTTTATCACTTTTCTTGCGAACTGTAACGACCTGAAATGTGCGTTAGCGACCTCTTCCAGCGAGATATCTTCACCATAACCCAATACCTTTAGCATCTCTCGCCGGCTTGAATTGATAGCATCGGCCCACTTTATACCCCCGCTAGTGGTTTTTGCAACAGCATCATAGTCATTCAGCCTTGAGAGCAAAAAATCCCAGAGTTGAGCATCCTGCTCTCCCTCGAATACAATCTTATCAAAAGCCTCCAGTAGAAAATATGCTGCGGACATTGCCGGTAGACTTGATTTAAGCCCGGCAAATGCCTTTAAGCAATAGGCGCTGGTCACTATTGGGTGTCCGTTGCCCTCCACTAAAGAAAAATCAACAAAATTAAGTACATCCAGATGGCTTGCCTGTTTAGAAGTCGGGCGTAGAATGCTTTTAGCATGGTAAACCTGCTTACCCAGATCTTTGGTATAGCAAACTATCAACTCGTCGTATTCCTTGACCGGAATTTTTTTAAGAATGACAGCCTGCATATTTAATCAACCTTCTTAGATCTCACGCCCAGCCAGATCTTTATCTGCGGCACAAGCTCAAATTCTTTTTTGACATCAAAGGCCATCTTCTCGTCAGACCCTCTATCGAATTCTGCGAGCAAAGCCTTCTGTGATATTTCTTCACCGAATAACTCTATTGCAGTAACCACATCTTCACTATGCGAATCCCATTTGGCGAACACCCTGTCATCTAACCGATACTTTGCTTCTTTGCGCATATCCTGGATCTGTCTAATAACTTCTCTGGCATAGCCTTCTATTATTAATTCTCGAGTGAGGTTTTCATCGAGCATAACTCTATCCTTTTGCTCGGGATCATAGGCCACCTCTTTTACATTCAATTCCTCCATTACCAGCTTCTCCAATTCGGGGTCAAACGCCTCTCCCCTTTTAATAGAGATGTTCGCCAATGGCTGTCGGACTTTGATACTTTTTGATTTACGTTGCGCCAAACCTTCTGTAACCAGGTTACGTAATTCCGACATTGCGCCCTCCAAGTCTTCACTGATTGTTCCCTTTTTAACTTTGGGCCAGTCTTCCAAATGGACAGACTCTTTTTTATTTACTAGTTTTTTGTATACATGGTCTGCTAAGAACGGAGTAAATGGAGCCGCTAGCTTGCTTGTCTCAACCAGTAGAAAGCGGAAGAAGCGCAAATCTTTTTCCAAAGCCTCATTGTTCTTAGGATTTTGGAATCTTGGCCTAGACCTTCGAATCCACCAATTAGACAGGTCACTGACAAAACCCTCTAAACTACGGGCTGCTGTCGTGGGGTCGTATTTGTCTAGAGAAGAGGTTAACTCCAAATTTATAGTACTCAGTCTCGACAAAACCCATTCATCTAGCTTATTGGCTGGCTTATTTGAGGTCTTCTTATCTTTCTGGTCATCGTATAGTTCAAAGAATCTCAATGAGTTCAAAAAGGTAACAATAAAACTGTTCAGCCTGGTTTTAACATCAGTGGCGGCAAACAGTTTCGGATCAGCCGGGTTATTCACTGTATAGAAGTACCAGCGTGCAGCATCTACTCCAAATTGATCAATTACTTCCCAGGGGTCGACTGCGTTGCCTTGAGACTTAGACATCTTCTTGCCTTTAGAATCGAGTACGTGACTATACGACAATACATTTTTATACGGCGCGCCTTCGCCAAGCAGAGTGGATACGGCTAATAGGGTGTAGAACCAACCCCTGGTTTGATCTATGCCTTCGGAGATGAAGTCAGCCGGGAAGTTGTTGTCAAAAACTTTTTTGTTTTCAAATGGGTAATGCCACTGAGCGAAAGGCATTGATCCTGAATCAAACCAGACGTCGGCAACATCTTTAATTCTTGTCATCTTGCCTTCGCACTTCTCGCACTTCAGTAATACGTCATCTACATATGGGCGATGCATATCAAGATCTCCCGACTCGTTGTACGGGTAATTCTTTATATCTATCTCTTTTATTTGACCCTTCCCTGTATACAGAGGATCTCTTTGATCTACCATCTCATCATCATTTAGGTTCTTGAGGGTAGCCTCTAGAATCCAGAGAGGATCGCCATGACTGACTAATAATATTTTCTTACCGTGATGTTTTTGATTGAGCTCATTGATCACAGAGAACATCCTACTCTTTACATCGCGCCAGCTCTCTCCATCTCCGTACTTGGTATCGAAAGTCTGGGGTGTGCCCGGTGGCATACAGACCGGATGCGGCTTGCCCTCGCACATACTGCCGTGGTCCAGTTCTTTCAGTCTGTGGTCTACATGAACCTTCTTATCCAAGGCCTTGCCCACAATCTCGGCAGAGTGCTTGGTTCGCAAAAACGGTGAAGAATATATCATATCTACTCCGCCTTCTTCTTTGAGCTTTTGTGCTACTCCCTCGACTTGGTTTATACCTTCGGGAATTAGGTCGTAGGCATCGTGCTCCAAACGCGAAGCGGTCAAATCAAATCCATCTTTACCGCCATGATTCTTGCTGCTGAATCCGTGGCGTAAGATATAGAAGGTGTTTTTAGGATGAAAGTGGTATTTCTCAAGATCCTCCAAAGAGCCTATAACACGGTGTTCCTTACATTCGGCACACTGCCAAACAGGCAAGGGAGTTCCCCAATATCTTTCTCTGGAAAAGGCCCAGTCTTTTATTTCTTTCAAGAATTCTCCGAAACGTCCTTCCTTCAGGTGATCAGGCACCCAGTTTATCTTCTTGTTATTTTTCAAAAGTTGCTTCTTTAACTTAGACATGGCCATGAACCATGAGTCTCTGGCGTAGTATAGCAGCGGACTCTTGCATCTCCAGCAGAAAGGATACGAGTGAGTAAATTCCTCAGTCTTTAAGAGTAGATCATGGGAGCGAAGATATTCTATTATTCCTTTCTCAGCAGCTTTAAAGTATTGCCCGGCAAAATCTTTAACCTCGTCAGTGAATAGTCCCCTCTCATCAACCGTGTGGTGGGCTGGTAATCCGATCTTCTTGCCCATCTCGTAGTCATCCTCTCCGTACATCACCGCAGTATGCACTATTCCGGTACCGTCGTCGGTGGTAACAAAATCAGCCGGATATATTTTATATGATTTATCCGAGCGCAAAGACTTGATATCAAAAAGTGGGTCGTAGGAGCTGCCGACAAGTTTCTTGCCCGGGAACTCTTCAAGCACTTCATGCTCGCCTATCACTTCGAGTCTTTCTTTGGCCAGAATTAATATTTCTCCGTCCTTCGTTTTAACTTTTACATATGCAGCTTTTGGATTGATAGCAAGCGCGACATTACCAGGCAAAGTCCACGGAGTAGTGGTCCAAGACAGAAAAGATGCATCGCCGGCCTTACTCTTAAACTTAACGTAAGCGGAAGTTTCAGTTACATCTTGGTATCCCTGTGCCACCTCGTGACTTGAGAGAGCGGTACCGCAACGAGGGCACCATGGTAAAACTTTGTGGCTTTTTACAAAGAATCCCTTGTCATCAATCTGCTTGATTATCCACCATAGGGTCTCCATATATTTCCAGTCATAGGTAATATATGGATTTTTGAAATCAAGCCAGAAGCCCATTCTCTTTGTTAATCTCTCCCACTCATCTTTGTATTTCCAAACGCTCTGCTTGGCTTTGTGATTGAATTTATCTATACCGTAAGCCTCGATGTCCTTTTTATTCTGCAGCCCCAGCTCTTTCTCTACCTCTATCTCAACCGGCAAACCATGAGTGTCCCAGCCAGCTTTGCGCTCAACCAAAAAACCACGCATGGTTTTGTAGCGTATAAATGCATCTTTTAAACTACGCCCCAAGAAGTGGTGTATACCCGGCCTACCGTTAGCTGTCGGCGGACCTTCAAAAAAAACAAAACGCTTGTGATTAGAGCGATTTTCTATACTTTTCTGGAATATCTTACGATCATCCCAGAATTTGAGTATCTTCTCCTCTATTTTTCCGAAATCAAATTCAGATGCCATTTAGTAGAATTATATGCAAAAACTGGACAAAACTCAATTATTGGATAGCGGTCGCGAACCATGTCTTTATAGATTATCGCTAACTTTCCACTGAGATATCTCTCTACTGATAAGTATGGGTTTGATTTTTCTAGAACCCATATAACTCACAAAGTTTGCCTTATCACCATACCCCCCATACTCTAGATTCCCCCTTTCAACGTCAAGTACAACTTCGTTACGCAAAACGGTGCTTTTGGGTATTTGGAACCTGGGTAAATCGCCGAAGACAGAGACATACATAGCAAAGTCAGTATAGTTTTTTGTATTAAAATAGCTCTTTAACTCCTCCTCGTTTTTGAATTCAGAAATCCAGAATATGGGCGCGAAAAACTCTCTATAGTTTTTATATTGACTTAACGGTTTACAAATTATCGTCGGATATACAATGCCATTCTCTCTGTCGATATTACCTCCACTAACTACCCCTCCTTCTCTCATATCTCTCTCTAATGTATCTAAATGAATAGGCTTCAACAGCCTACCAACCCTAACTTTCCTATCTGCATAACCTCCCACTTTAATCTTTTTTATCTTTTGGTTTAAACAATCCACAAACCTACTAAAGACCTCGCTATGAATCAAGATGGTGTCTGGACCGGCGCAGTCTTGGCCACTATTAAAAACTCTGGTTTTTAGTGTTTTGTCACATGCCAGAGCAATGTTGGCGTTCATATTTACAATGATGGGATTAATACCTGCGCCGTTATAAATAATCAATTTGTTGGGAAATTTCCTCTCTAACTTTTGAACATTTTGATACCTGCCAGTAAATAAAATTACTTCGGAATGCTTGACGTAATCTCTTACAAAGTCATCTCTTTCATCTTGGGACACATAGATACCGCCATAGTGTCCAAATAAAATACTTTTCAGTACTTTTACAACGGGGGCAATAGACTTCGTCGCCCTGACAAAAACTTTTTTAGACATCAGCGAAGGTATAAAACCGAATATTACTAGAGAATATAAAGGAAGGTTAACCGGTAGAAAGGAAGATATATATTTTACCTTCGCAGATGTTAAAAAATCTTTTTCTTTTTTTATATTTTCCAAACAGTCCATAGACCTATAGAGCTCATCCTCAACAGTCTCATATGACTCTACCTCTAGTAGGATATCAGTTATTAACTTTTTATTTTCTCTAATCCTTTTTAAAATTACACCGGACTTTAACAAAAAATCATCATCATAAATAACCTGTTCTGCCAGTCTTTTAGTAGAAACCGAATTATCACCAAACAATTCTTTATTCCACCTCCTAATGCAATTGCTAGCCGAAGAGAGTATTCCCCTGGGTATTTCCCCAGAAATCATTTTTTTGTTATCAACGATCATGCCGGCCCACACCAGACCATCGTATACTCGTTTACTCTTTATATTAATCTGGGGCTTTTGTTTAATAACTAGCCTCAGTCCGCTTTCTAATTCTTTAAAGGTTACCAGCTCGCCTGGAAAATAAATATCTGGCTTTGCACCCATTTTCTGGTGAAAAGAAAAGTATAGCTCCCTAAATTTTTTATCCTGTTCTCTACTAAAAGAATCGACGCAACAAAAAATATCTATATCACTTCTTCTAATTGAACTGCCGATCTGCAAATAGCTTCCGCAAATAAAAGAAAAGAGCATGCTCTCTTCAAAAATTTGGCTAATTTCAACTCTGAGATCCATTGCTACATTCTCTCCACAACATCTATGCCTATAAGATTTAGTGAGATTCTAAGTACACAACTATATGCGTCTATAATATAAGACCTATACTTCTCTCTACTAGATCCTTTTACTCTGCACCTCTCATAAAAGGAGCTGAGTTCTCTTGCGAGATTCATTGAATATTTGGCTATAATTGATGGGTCGTCTTCAACTCTTGCCTTTAATACCGCCCGCGAAAACTCTGATAATCTTGATATAATCTGGTATTCTTCATGCTCAGGTTTAGCAACAACTGGTTTTTGTGGCCTAGTATAATTAAGCACGCTCAAAATAGATCTAGACCTTGCGTAACTGTAGAGAAGATACGGGCCCGTGTTACCATCTGTGGCGACTATTGAGTCGAGGTCATATTTTATATTGCTCTCTCTGTGACTATTCAAATCAGCGTATATAATTGCTGCGCGCGAAATCTTTTTTGCTCTTTCTAGGTCGTTCTTATCTAAAACAGATCCCCTGGTCTTTAATTCGTTAATAATTTTGCTATATACATGATCCCATATATCCATCATCTTAATACTCGTCCCCTGTCTAGTCGATAGCTTTCCTCCGTCCTTACCAAGATATAGCCCGTGGGAAACATGTTTTAAATGGCTGGCCCATTCGTAGCCCATTTTTTTAAGAATAGTGAACATCTGCTGGAAATGTAATTCTTGTTCTGAACCGACTTCATAAATCATCTCGTCAAATTCATATTCGTTATTCCTTTTTATAGCTGCCGCGATATCCCTAGATAAATAAGTAGAGGTTCCATCTGACTTTATTAGCATGCCAACAGAGTTACCGCTATCTTCAAGATCTACTACTATGGCCCCCTCACTTTCTTTGGCAATCCTGTTTTTTAATAATTCATGAGCTATTTCTTTGCCAGATTCTTTATATTCTGACTCGCCAGTGGTTATATCGAAACTAACACCTAGGAGGTCATAAATCCTATTAAACTCTACCAAGCTATATTTTTTCACCCTGTGCCATAGTTTTAGTACCTCCTCATCTCCTTCTTCCATTAATTTTAAATAGCCTCTTGAGGTCGCCTCTATCTCCTCATTAATTTCAAGGTTTGTTTTTATGTACAAATCTTGCAAATAATCTATGGGTTTCTTAGCTAGTTCAGTATCATTCCCCCACTCTTTGAAACCATAAATTAGTTTACCGAACTGAGTTCCCCAGTCACCCAAGTAGTTTATCTTTATCACTTGAAACCCGTTGGCTCTATATATTCGAGATAAAGCCTCCCCGATTATTGTTGACCTAAGGTGTCCGATACCAAAAGACTTTGCAATATTTGGCGACGACATCTCTATTATAACTTTCTTCCCTTTGCCGGACTCATTAGATCCGTACCTATTATCACTCCTAAAAACGTCTGCCAAGACTTGCTCAGAAAATTTCTCTTTATTGAAGTAAAGGTTTACATATCCACCAACTGCCTCTACTCTATCAACTAGAGCCTTGGCCTCTGAGAGGTTCGTGACAAAATCAGCTATCTCTTTAGCTAAAGCTGTTGGTGTTTTACTCCTAGTCTTACCTAAGCCAAAACAAGGAAGAGCAATATCGCCCATATCTATAGATGGAGGTGGCTCTAGAATCGATAAAATTTCTTCTACAGAAAAACCGATTCTAGCTATAAGCTGAGCCAATTCCATTCTTATATTTGACTCCTTAGCAAAGTTACTCATTATTCCATTATATAATATATTACGATAAGAACGCCAAACCGTTATTTGTCCTGCGTCCACATATTAACACGAGGCCATTTTTACTCAACCTTAAACTAAAAAGTCGCTAAATTAAAACCGCCAACCTGAGTTGGCGGATACTGGATTCAGCCCTTTACGAATTTGGACACAATGGATTTGAGCCACTGCATAGCGGCCTGTGACCAGCTATCATCCGCTGTAGCGGTCTTCTCTTCTCCGCTATTGGCGAATGCTTCCCATCTGATAGTATCTCTGCTACCCACGTTGGAGGTAACAGGAATACCAACTAGAGCAGCCGCCAAACCGGAAGGCATATCTTTAAGTTCCATGCCCATTTGGGACGCAGCTTCTTGCAAGGCAGCAAGCTTCAAAATCATAGATTCTTTCATGCTGACAATGTGAGTAATCTCAGGCGATGGAGAGAGGTCGGTTCTACCAAACTTAATAACTTCGACTCCCCAATCCTCTACAGCCTCGCTGAGACTTTTAACCAGCTCTTCATTCAAACCATCTTCATTCTTCAATTCTTCCAAACTCTTAGAGGAAAGCACCGTGTAGAATATGACCATGGCCATGTTACTGACCGATGAGTCAAAATCACCGATGGCAAAAAGTGCTTTGTAGATATCCTTAATCTTGTAGATCAAGACTCCGCCAGCAGTGAGCATGAAGCCTTCCTTGCTCCAGACCCTCTGATCGACCAAGTTAATGGTCTGCTGCCTAACATGGCGTTTTTCCAGAGTGTCCATAAAAGGAAAGAGGAATACCAATCCTGGCTCACGTATGAGCAGTTCGCCTCTTTTGTCTTTCTGAGCTTTGCCGAAACGTAACTTTATTCCCCTCTCGCCTTCTTTTACAAATCCAAGGCCCTTGAGGAGGGCAGCTAATACGCTTACGAACAAAATAACGAGTTCCAAAGAGATATTCGGCATATCCATGACCACCCTCCTATTGTAAATGTATTTTAAAGGTTGCTGTGTTTAGTTAACTACTATCACGAAGGTGTATGAATGTCTATTTATATAAATAAAAAAGTCCGCACGGGGCGGACTTGCGATTGAACATATATTAGGAGTACTGCTGAATCAGGTGCCAGACGAACTTCTGACCGAATCCAGGACCAGCTCCGTAGTCTTGGGCATCGGACTCGAAGATCGCGCTAACATCGACAAAGAACCAGCTCAGTTCTTCCTTAAAGAAATTATACAGAAAAACGAACGGCGCAGTGTGAAATGCACTATCGATATCATTAACCAGATCGGCTTCCCACCCAGCATGCTGGATATCGACCCGATTAAGCATCTCCATCTCCGGCATAAACAAGACTTTTTCAGCCGAAAGCTTGCTCGCTAATTCGACTTTCCTTTTATTTCCTCTGCCGACATAGCCGACTTTCAGGAAATCAGGACCGAATTCGCTTAGATCGCCGAGCGTGGCGACAGTGATCATGGCATCAGGCTTGAATTTCTCTTGGCCGTAAGCAATAGCTTCGGCCATCAGCAGTCTGCCCTCAGAGTCGGTATTAATGATTTTGACAGTTTTGCCACCATAGGCCTTCAGAATCGTGCCCGGCACAACGGCACCCGGACCAATCTTGTTTTCGACTATAGGGGCGATCGCGATAAGTTCCACCGGCAGGTTGAACTCCTCTGCCATAAATAGCGCAGCCATTGATACGGCCGCTCCGGCCATATCGAAATGCATGTTGTCGTAGTAATCGGTAAGCTTCAGGTCATAACCACCGGTATCGTAGACGACGCCCTTTCCGGTAAGAACAAGTTTTTTGACTCTTTTCTGCCGGTCAGTCTTGGGTTTGTAATGAAGCCTGAGCAGACAAGGCTCGGTCTCGCTGCCTTGATGTACGGCATGGATCAATTCAAAGCCGTTGTGCTTCAAAGCCGCCTTGCCCCGAAGGACATATGCAGTCAGCCTGGCAGATATTCTAATCCTTCTCCATTCTTTGGACGGCTCCGCCTTCGACTCCTTGGCCAAAATAGCAGAAACCAGCTCCACTGGATTCTTAAAATTCGGGGCAATCTGGATCAACTGCTTAGTTCTGGCGAGATGCCTACCGACAATCTCTCCATCACTTATGGCTTTCCGAAAGAACCCGTCGAGGGCCTTATCCTCCTCGCCGAAGAAAAGAAAAGTAGCTTCTTCGATCTCTGCGGCTCTACTGTCCTTTTCCTTGTGCTCATCGTAAACGTTGTTTCCGTAGACGATAGCTTCCACTACCGTTTTTACGAACTCATACAAATGCTCACGATGCTGCTTGTCTTTCACGTTCTGCGGAGAGAACCTGTTGGGCAGTACTATCGAGAATTTCTTGAACTTCTCGCTCTTCAAACGCTGAACAGCGAGTTTTACGCTGCAGAAAACCTCTCGCAGAAAGTTTGTTCCCGTGGCATTGATCTCTCTCTTCTTACGCCAAGGAAAAGGGATGTATATCAAGCCGGCATGGTAGATTTCGCCGTCTCTTAAGATTGATTGAAGGGTTACAGTTTCGTCTCCCTTAAGGGAAATATTGTCTATCGACTTTCGCCGGCTCTCCATTTCCGGAAAGTGCTTGGCGACACCGGGGTCATCCTGCTCTTCAAAGCCAAAGACAAGAACCGGAGTGTCCTTGCTGAACTTTAGGCTATCGAGAGGAGCAAAGAAAAGCTCCAGACATCCAGGACTCTCTTTGGACATTACCTTTTCTCCTATTCAAGAGTTAATGTTCTGATGAAATTAATACCAGATTTAAGGACTTAAGGCAATTAATCCTGAAGATAAAACCTCCAAAGCTTATCCGTGTATTCCTCAGCATAATCTATGCCTATCCTTTTGCTCCTCTTTATATGGGTTGGTTTAAATTCAGCTCCCCTGTCCTCGAGCCAAAGATTCTGACTTTTTGTAATATCTTCCCCGCTCAGCCCTCTATCTATCCTAAATCCCCTGCAGACCTTGCCCGGACCATTGAGGCTATCTTCCATTTTAACTCCCCGTATTAGGACAGCGGCCGGATAGTCCTTTTTCTCCGTCACTACATTCAGGCAGTTGTGCATGCCATATATTAGGTAGACATATGCATGTCCCGGCGGGCCAAACATCACTTCCGTCCTTTTAGTTCTGCCTTTGTGCGCGTGGCAAGCTTTGTCATGTGGCCCACAATATGCCTCGGATTCCGTGATCATGCCCGAGATCGTTTTACCGTTGATTTTTCTTACCAAAAACTTACCTACGAGCTCCCTGGCCACGGTCAGCGTCGGGC
>JBBEDS010000011.1:0-1937 GCA_040881175.1 Minisyncoccota bacterium
AAAAACGAGGCTAAAACAAGGGTAGATAAGCTCAAGAAACTAATAACCAAGTATCGATATAATCGGCTGGTTTTGGATAAGCCCATTATTGAAGAATCTGTCGAGGATGCTCTTAAAAAAGAGCTGTTTGATCTGGAGCAACAATTTCCTGAATTAGTAACTCCTGATTCACCGACTCAGCGTGTTGCCGGCAAACCCCTTAAAAAATTTGAAAAGTTCACTCATCCGATCAGGATGTATTCTTTTAATGATGCATTCAATGAGGAAGATATGAAGGAGTGGGAAGAGAGATTAAGGAGATTAGATCCCAAGGCTACAGAGAGAGGATTCTACTGTGAGTTAAAGCTGGATGGTTTAGCTATGGAGCTTGTGTATGAGAATGGATCTCTGATAGTAGGCGCAACAAGAGGTGATGGAACTATCGGAGAGAACGTAACTCAAAATTTAAAAACAATCGAAGCTATTCCATTAAGATTAGTCGATAGCGACAAACAGCCGAAAACACTGGTTGTCAGAGGAGAGGTCTTTATAGGAAAGAAAGAGTTTGCCAAAGTGAACAAGGAGCAAGAGAAGAATGGTAAGCCAACGTATGCTAATCCTAGAAATCTTGCCGCAGGCTCTGTGCGACAACTGGATCCTGCGATAACAGCTTCAAGAAACCTAGACTCTTTCGCGTATGCTCTCGTCACCGATCTGGGACAGAAAGTTCATGAAGAAGAGCATGATCTATTGAGAGAACTGGGATTTAAAATAAACCCGCATAATAAATTTTGTAAGGATCTAGCCGAAGTGCAAGGGTTCAGGGACTACTGGGAGAAAAACAGAGAGAGATTGAATTACGAGATTGATGGAGTCGTGGTCATGGTTAACGATAACAAAATGTTCGACAAGCTCGGAGTTGTCGGCAAGGCTCCGCGCGGAGCAGTGGCATACAAATTTTCCCCTAAGGAGGGAACGACGAAGGTGAAAGATATAATAGTCAGCGTCGGACGCACGGGCGTGCTGACTCCAATAGCTGTTCTTGAACCAGTGGAGATAGGGGGAACTACAGTAAGCCGTGCTACTTTGCATAATGAGGATGAGATAAAGAGACTAGACATTAAGATCGGTGATACGGTCGTAGTCGGAAGAGCAGGAGACGTAATCCCGGATATTAAAAAGGTGATAAAAGAGCTCAGAACTGGCAAAGAAAAATTTTTCCATTTTCCGGACAAGTGTCCTGTCTGTGGTGGACCGGTAAAGAGAGCCAAAGGAGAGGCGGCCCATAAATGCGTTAACAAAAACTGCCCGGCCATAAAGAGAGAAGGGATGTACCACTTCATTTCTCGTGGAGCTACGAATATTGATGGTGTGGGGCCTAAGCTAATAGACCAGCTAATGGATTCCGGTTTAATTAAAGATCCAGCCGATCTCTATCTGTTGAAAAAAGAAGATCTTTTGAACCTTGAGCGTTTTGCCGATAAGTCAGCGGAGAATGCAGTAGATGCCATCCAGTCACGAAAGAAAATTGCTCTCGATAGGTTCATTTTTGCACTCGGTATTCCTCATGTCGGTTCTGAAACTGCCTTGGACCTAGCTCGTCACTTCGAGATATTGGAGAAACTTACTGATGCTTCTGTCGAGGAGCTTGCCGGGATTCGAGATATCGGCGGTGTCGTTGCTAAGAGCATTTATGATTGGTTCAGAATGGAGTATAACAAAAAACTTTTGAAGAAGTTTGAGAAGGTCGGCATCCATATTTTAAAGCAGGAGTCTTCTCAGAAATCTTCAAAGCTAAAGGGGCAATCATTTGTATTTACCGGTTCTCTTGATACTATTACCCGTGAGCAGGCAGAGAAGATGGTGAGAGAGAATGGCGGTGACGCCGTGTCTTCTGTATCCAAAGAAACGGGCTATGTTGTAGCCGGTGAAGATCCCGGCTCCAAGTACGACAAAGC
>JBBEDS010000011.1:2037-6054 GCA_040881175.1 Minisyncoccota bacterium
AAGAAACGGGCTATGTTGTAGCCGGTGAAGATCCCGGCTCCAAGTACGACAAAGCAAAAAAACTAGGAGTTAAGATAATATCAGAGAAAGAATTTCTGAATATGATAAAATAGATTCTATGAGTAATATCGATCAAAAAGATGTAGAGCATATAGCGGGATTGGCCAGAATCAAGGTTAATACCAAAGAGAAGGAGAACTTAGCTAAAAATCTTAGCGATATTTTAAATTACGTTGATAAATTGAAAGAAGTTGATACTGAAGGTGTAGAACCGATTGCTCACATAACCGGATTGGAGGATGTCCTTAGGAAAGACGAGATAGTGGGGGTCTTTTCAGAAATAGAACCAGAAAGTCTGGTTGAGCAGGCGCCGTCCAGTGATAAAGATAATTACGTTAAAGTTAAATCGGTCTTTGAGGATAAGAAATAACCTTGGATATTAAGAAGCTGACAATTAAAAGTGCTAGAGAGACGCTGGATAAAAAAGAGATAACCGGCAAAGAATTGCATGGTGAGTTTTTGAAATTGATAAAAAAAGAGAACTCCAAGCTCAATGCTTTCTTATCAATACACGAGGATTACAAGAAGGTAGTCGATACCGGAGATATACTCGAAGATATTCCGGCAGCCATAAAAGATAATATGTTAATAGCGGGCAGTAAGTGTACCGCTGCATCCAAGATATTAGAGAACTATATTGCACCATATGATGCGACGGTAGTAAGTAAGTTAAAAAAATCTGGAGCCGTATTTATGGGGAAGACTAACCTTGATGAATTCGCTATGGGCTCTACAACAGAGAATTCTGCATTTGGACCCACTCTTAATCCGCATGACCATAAGCGGGTGGCCGGAGGTTCCTCTGGTGGCTCTGCCGCTGCAGTAGCGGCTGGTCTAGCTGTCTATGCCCTTGGTTCCGACACGGGTGGTTCTATTAGGAATCCTGCATCTTTCTCTGGAGTTGTGGGGTTGAAGCCAACATACGGTGTTGTCTCGCGTCACGGACTCATAGCGATGGCATCCAGTCTAGACCAGATAGGTCCGATAACAAAAAATGTTGAAGATGCCGCTATCGTTTTGAATAAGATTGCCGGACATGATCCTTTAGACTCGACAAGCTCACCGAGGGCTGTACCGGATTACACGGCGAGCCTGGGTAAGTCGATCGAAGGATTGAGAGTCGCCGTTCCTAAAGAATTCTTCGGTGAGGGCCTGGACCCAGATATTAATAATACGGTACAGAAGGCCATATCCAGGCTTGAATCACTCGGTGCCCATGTTGACCAAGTGAGTCTACCGATGACAGACTATGCGCTCGCTGTATATTACATAATAGTCCCATCAGAGATATCCGCTAATATGGCCCGGTATGATGGTATTCGCTATGGGCGCTCAGCCCATAATAAGTCAAAGTCTCTTCTTGATGTGTACCTCGATTCCAGAGCCGAAGGTTTGGGTGAGGAGGTTCGTCGTCGCATAATGTTGGGCACGTATGTTCTTTCAGCAGGGTATTACGATGCCTACTACCTAAAGGCGCAGAAAGTGAGGGCATTGATAAAGAGAGATTTTGATAAAATATTTGAAAAGTTTGACGTGATAGTCGGTCCAACAGTCCCGACTGTGGCTCCGAAGCTTGGAGAGCTAGATGATCCATTGGCTGCTTACTTAGCTGATATCTATACTGTTCAAATTAACCTTGCCGGTGTCCCTGCGATTTCAGTTCCTTGTGGAGAAGTCGATATGGATGGCAGTAAAATGCCGGTCGGAATGCAAATAATAGGTAAACACTTTGACGAAGAAAAAGTTTTGCAAGTAGCTCACGCTTACGAGCAGAATAAATAAAACATGGCTTTACAAATTCCACCCATCCCAGGATTAACAGAGCAGCCTAATATAGATTTTGGGACAGATGCTAGCCCGTTTCTGGCCCAAATTTATGAAAAAGCTTTAGACTACTTTCAAAATTTAGACTATGTCGCCCTGGTATCTAACGTTAAAGTTGTAGGTATCATTTTGACCATTATTTTCGCAATAGTCTTCATCATTATTCTTTATAAAATGAGGGGATTGATCAGAGAGGAGATAACGGAATTTAAAGCTGAGCTGAACCCGCCGGAAGAAGCTGTGACCGCATATGACAACCGCTGGCAGGAGATTAAGAATCACGTTAACTCTTTTAAGGAGTCGGAGTGGAAGCTTGCAGTAATTGAAGCCGACAAATTAGTAGATGATACCTTGAAGACTGCTGGTTTCCAGGGAGAAACAATGGGTGAACGATTGATGCTGGTGAAGCCGGGGCAGATATTAAACCTTCAGTATCTTTGGGATGCCCATAAGATAAGGAATCTTCTTGTCCACGATGTGAACTATCAGATCTCTCACAAGCAGGCGGTTTGGGCTGTCGAGGCATTCGAAAGTGTAATGCGTGAACTGGGAGCTCTTTCTTGATGCATAGGTCACTCATATTTTTCTATTTATTGATCTCTTTTATTCTCGGGATATTCGCGGGCTCTTTTTTTAATATCTCTCAAAGCTTAGTTCTCGCCCTAGCATTGATCTCGGTTGTGCTCATAGCACTATTTTACAGAAGGGGATCAAAGCTGCTCAACGTGAAAGTGGCGCTCGTTGCTTTCTTAACCCTGTCTTTCGTATTGGGCATATTGCGCTTTAACACTGTTAGCTCTCGACAGAATATTCTTTCCAGACTTCCCGAAGCCTCAAGGCAGGTCATAGATCCGGAAGGCAAGCAGCCGATAAAAGTTTCTATAATCGGATATATCGATTCAGAGCCGGAGGTTAGAGAAAATAGCCAAAGATTTATTTTCTATACCAAATGGCTGGAGTCGAGCTCCCAAGTCATCCAGACCGAGGAAAGAGTTCTTGTTACGACTAAGTTGTATCCAGAATACAGCTACGGGCAGAAGCTGAGTATCCTGGGCGAGTTAAAAGAGCCAGAGAACTTCGATGACTTTGACTATAAGTCTTATCTGGCGAAAGACAGCATTTTCACAACAGTTAGCTTTCCAGAGATCAAGGAGGAAAGTTTTTATCTGTCTTTTCTTGAGAGTCTGAAGGCAAAAGTATTTACGGGCATATTCTATGCCAAGGGTCTATTCCAGGATTCAATAAGGAAAACGATACCAGAGCCTAACGCAGGATTCATTGAAGGGATACTGGTCGGGGAGAGGTCGCAGATACCAGAAGATCTTAGTGAGTCTTTCAGCAGAACCAGTACCAGCCATATTCTGGCGGTCTCGGGGTATAACATAACCATAATAGCTATGATCATTTCGTGGTTTTTATTGTTGTTCTTCAGGCGACCCACGGCATTTTGGTTTTCCATCATCGGTGTGGTCGTATTTACCATACTGACCGGGGCCCAGGCTTCGGTAGTTAGGTCGGCCATCATGGGTATTCTCGTGCTGCTTGCCCAAAGGGAGGGACGCCTAAGTGATCCACGCAATGCAATCGCCTTAACCGCTGCGGTCATGATATTTCTCAACCCGCGTATTCTGCGGCATGATATCGGATTTCAGCTTTCTTTCATGGCTACCCTGGGTTTGATCTACGCGGCTCCGATAATTGAAAAATATTCAAAACGTCTGCCAAACATATTCAGTTTCAGAGAAACCCTTGTTGCTACTGGGTCTGCCCAGCTCTTGGTTCTACCTCTACTACTTTTCTACTTTAACAATTTATCCTTAGTTTCTTTGCCGACAAATATTTTAATTTTACCTGTAATTCCTTTTGCCATGCTAACCGGTTTTATTAGCGGTATAGCTGGTATGATTCTGCCTTTTCTAGGGCAAATTGTAGGATATTTCGCCTGGCTACTCACAGCATTCCAGATTTATGCGGTAAAGCTCTTTTCTACTCCCAGCTGGGCAGTGTTTTCAGTTAATTTCAGTTGGTACATGATCATTGTGTCATACCTGGCAATAATAGTACTTCTCAAGAAATTAAATAGGGCAGATAAAAAAACGGCTTGATTATAGCCAGCTTTGATGTTATTACTCT
>JBBEDS010000011.1:6154-18584 GCA_040881175.1 Minisyncoccota bacterium
AATAGGGCAGATAAAAAAACGGCTTGATTATAGCCAGCTTTGATGTTATTACTCTGTTAAAGTTTGCTATTTGAAAAAGGGGAGCTCATCATGCCTTTTAACAAGCGATATGTAGATCTTGTCCGATTTTACGAATTTGATTTACATGACCTTTCGGTAGCTTTCCGTAGGAAGGCCGTCAATCTCTATGGCCCGGACCCATTCAGGGGTAAGCGAATCGGTCGGTTTGGCAAAAGAGGCCCGGTTACTTTCAATTCGGTCAAGGTCGGGCACAAACAGCAAGACAGGGGAGTTATGAATTTTGTGGAGATTGAGCCAATCAGGGGCCATTTCATCGTCGGTGGGCCAGAGGGCGAGCCGATGCTACGAGCTAGAGTCGAAAATAGCTTCAGGACTGAAGTCGAGCAATTCTTCGACTGCGTCCAGGCCCAGCTCGATACCGCAAGTATCTATAGGGGTAATGCGGTCACTGCCATGCGCGAATTTCTGGACTTGTCCGGGATATCTATGGACAGGCTGGTTTATAACTCTAAGGTAATGCGGGATTTGCAGGCAAATATTTGGACATTGATTGAACAGCCCGAGCAGTGCTTATCAGCCAATATCAAGCTGCATAGGAGAATCCTTTTCTCCGGCATGTTCGGTTCCGGTAAAACTCTAGCAGCTTTGGTCACGGCCAAAAAGGCCGTAGCTTGCGGATGGACTTTTATCTATCTTGAGCCGACTGTTGATCAGGCAAGCGGTGCGATAAATTTCGTTCTTGATTTCGCTTCCAAGTATCAGCGAGCCGTTGTCTTCATCGAAGACGTGGATCGCGAACAACGTCATAATGACAGCTTTGCTTTGGGCAGGATAATGACCGCAATCGATGGGGTTATCTCCAAGAACCAGGAAGTTATCGTCATCATGACGACTAACTACGCAGATAGGTTGGCGGCTGGAATCCAGAGGCCTGGAAGGATTGATAAAATAATAAATTTCGACAGATTCTATGCTGAAGATGTTGAGAAACTTCTCCGTATCGTTATCCCGAGTGAGTTTCTCAGTTCCGACATTGATTGGGCTGAGATTGTAAAATCGTGCGCTGGTTACACGCCGGCGTTCGTAAACGAAGTCGGAGTCGGAGCAAAACTGGCTGCGATCAGTGAGGCAGGAGGCGTAACTCCTCGAGTCACTCAACAAATGTTGACAGAATTGGCCAGTGATCTGCAGGTTCAGTACAAGGCCTGCAGCGCCGAATCTGTAGGGTTTAAGAGATGACCATATCGGCGGTACCCCAGTGGTACCGCTTTTTTGTTTTCTAAAATTTGTTATATTTTATTTATAGATGCTATCTCATAACTACCGTAGGGTATCTAAGTTAGAATGGTTAATTCTTTTTATTCTCTTTTGCTCGGCCATTTTGAGTTTCATAGCACTCAGCGCTCGAGCTCAGTCTGACGGCTATCTCCATATACACTTTTTGAACGTCGGCCAGGGTGATGGTATTTTTATAGAGACCAAGGAAGGCAACCAGATTTTAATTGACGGAGGTCCAGGTAAGAAAGTCATTCAAGAACTAGGCAGGGTTATGCCTTTTGATGATCGCTCAATCGACATGTTACTTTTATCCCATCCTCATGCCGATCATGTCAGTGGACTGATTGAGGTTCTAAACCGATTTGAAGTCGATCGAATTATTGAAAGCACAATTCCATACGACAGTGCCGAGTACTCAGAGTGGGATAGTGTAAAATTAGAAGTACCAGTGACTCAGGCAATAGCAGGCCAGGTCATTAATATCGGAGAAGATGCTACTTTGACGATTCTTTATCCTTTTGAGTCCGGCGCAATGCGGACAAAGGTCGGAAGTGCCCATGAGTACATGGTTGTCGCAAGGCTTGATTATGGTGATAGCTCCGTCATATTCACCGGAGATGCAGAGAATGATATTGAACGTAAGCTGGTGCTTGCGGGTATGAATTTAGACGTAGATTTTCTCAAAGTAGGCCACCATGGATCGAGAACCTCTACTTCCGCAATGTTCTTGGACGCAGTGACTCCGGAGGCTGCGTTTATTCAGACCGGAGAGGATAACCGTTACGGCCACCCTCATTCGGAGACAATACAGCGACTTGAAGATTATGGTATAAAGTATTATCGTACTGATAAAGACGGTCCAGTAGAGTTGATATTGGATGGTCAGAACTATATAATCAAAACATTATGACAAAAGAACGAACGCTAATTTTAGTAAAGCCAGACGGTTTAATGAGAGGATTAGTCGGTGAGATAGTCAAAAGGTTTGAAGCGCGTGGATTTAAGCTGGCAGCACTTAAAATGACTAAAGCAACGGCAAGTCATGTGAAACAGCACTATCTCTCCACTAAGCAGCAATTGGAGGGCATGGGCAACAAGACGCTAGAGACTATGGCTCAGCACAAGATGGATCCTAAGAAAAAATTTGGAACACTAGATCCCATGAAGATAGGCCGCATCATTAACCAGTGGAATGTTGAGTTCTTAACGTCAGGGCCAGTTGTCGCCATGGTATTCCAAGGATTATTCGCCGTGGATATGGGCAGGAAGATAGTCGGCAATACAATGCCGGCTAAAGCAGAGATGGGTACTGTCAGAGGAGACTTCTCTGTCGACTCAGCTTCTTTCGCAAATCTTAAAGGCCGTTCAGTGCGCAATTTGGTACATGCTTCCGGTTCCGTACCTGAGGCTAAAAGAGAGATTAGGCACTGGTTCTCCAAAAAAGAACTTTATGAATATGAAAGGACTGATGAGGCTCTCTTGTTTAGCTAATATGTAGGCCAGCAAGTAAGTATATGGAAAATAAAAACCAGTATCTTCACGAAGTAGCTATCACTGCCATTGTCGTAAAAGATGGTAAGTATTTGATCACTAGGCGATCACCAAACAAAAGGCGTTTCCCAGGTATGTGGACGGTGCCAGGCGGTAAGATGGAGACAAATGATTATCTACAGCTTCCCAAAGATACAGAACACTATTGGTATAATGTGTTGGAGCGAACATTAAAACGAGAAGTAGAAGAAGAGGTGGGGATAGAGATAGACCATATTGAGTACGTTACTAGTTTGGCGACCGTACATGCAGATGGCAGCCCTTCATTGGTCATATCTTGTGTGGCGGATTATGTAAGCGGAGAAGTAGAGTTACAGAAAGAAGAGTCAGATCAATATGCGTGGGTAAGTTTAGAAGAAGCTAAGGGTTATGATCTGATTGATGGAATACACGACGAGCTAGTAATGGCCGAGAATCAGAGAAAGGGTACTAAATCAGAGTGGCAAAGAGCTAAGTAATTTTATATTAATTTGTAAATAAAAGACCCGCCTGAAGCGGGTCTTTTATTCCTTCTCGTAGATCTTTGCGTTACCGGATATCATATCATCCAGATTAGTTATCAGTTCTTCAAATTGTTTATCTCCAGCGAATTGGGGATTACTCCTGACCTTGGCCCTGAAAAGCTGGATTGCCTCTGCGTGATTTTTTCCACCTCTTCTTCGGAATGCATCATATTTATCTAGGAGAATGATTAACTTCTCTGCTCTATCAAAGGATGCATTATCGCCAAAGTATTTAGTAAACCTTCCGTCTTCGCCTACGATATGCCCAGGGTTTACTCCTTCTATAATATGGTGGGTTGCAGCTGCGACTACGGCCTCTGGCGGAACTCCGTCACCGCTGATTATTTCCAGTGTCCATCTAGCATGGATATTATAGAATTCTCTCATCGTCATGTTCCCGTCCAGGCCCATCTCTTTAGCTTTTGATAATCTTTCTTCGGCGTCATCCGGAAAGCTCTTATTGATTAATTCTGCGAGTGAGATTTTTGTTGGATCTCCGATGTTCTCTACATCGTAGACGCCCAGTACTAAACGCTCTTGATCGGGCGTGGCGTCCTTAGGCCCGGTTTTTCCTATGTCTGTAAAAAATGTGCCTATTAAAACCGTCCTCTTCTCTTCTTCACTGAATTTACCTTCGGCTATGTTGTCTTCATAGTATTTGAACATTGACCGAGCGACATGGATTGATCTCTCTTCGTCTTTTAGGGTATCAGTTTTCTCATTCAGGAGCCGCAGCTTTCTCAAGATATTGGGATTGATTTTTTTTAAATCAAGACCTAGATCCGTGAATAATTCAGCAACGTGGTCTTGCTGCTCGGCGGCTATCTCTACCGCGGATTGTATTCTTTCTTTTAACATTTGTCGGGCTGCCGGGATTCGAACCCGGGTCACATGACCCCCAGCCATGCATAATAACCATTATACTACAGCCCGCAGTTAGTAAGAGATTTCTTTGAGTATCGTTTGGTAGACTCGATCTCTTTCTATTTTCTTTTGTTCTTCTTCTGAGAGTTCAATGTTTTTCTCGGCCAGAATAGCTGAAATTGTATCGAGGGCATTTTTATATTTTGACTCGATATCTTTTTTGCCCTGTGTCTCTGATAACTTTATGAAGTACTCTAACTGTAGTTTGATTTCTTCGAGTATTTGAAATTGAACTCGGTGTTCTCCCAGTCTTGTTCTCAGTGATCTTATTTCTCCTCGTACTCTCTCAACTTCAGGGCTATCTACGCCTAGGTCCTTTTCCAGCTCTGTTCTCTTCTCCTTGGCCTTGCCGAGATTTAGCCAAAGTCCGGCTAGCTCTCGTATCGTATTTACATCAGCCCCAACTATTACTCTGGGAACCTCCCGTAGTTCTCCTCTAAAACCGGTTTCTTCAGAGGCAAAGTATTTTATGGTCGTCAGGTGGTCCTTCTGAATGTCTCTCCTTATTTGGTCTATCTTTCTAGATATCTCATGCCTACTGGTTGTAGCATCAATGCTTAGGGCCAAGTGTTTAATGAACCCACCTTCATTTTCAAATTCAACCATTAGGTCTACGCCATTTACTATATCATCGTATCGAGAGGGGGTAATCGTTTGAGCATCTCCGCCCATCCAGTCCTCGAGCTCTATCTGCTCAGTGAGAATTGCCTCAAGAAGTTCTCCTCTCTTTTGGTACTCAGCTATCTCGGGGGTGCTTTTCAGCGAGTCCTCAAATTTTTGCTCCAATTCTTCAACTCGAGACTTATCTTTTTGGACCGTCTCTTGGCCATAGAGATCAATAAAACCTTCGATGTCTATAGCATCTTCTTTATGCGGAGGTACTAGTTTTTCGTAAGCTTCAAGCTCGGCCTCGGTGAGTTTCTCCGGGGCGCTTAGCGTTTCAAATGTACGAGCCATTTGTTATTTGCTGACTTTATTGAGCGTTTTAATACAGGATGTGCAAACCTTAATTCTTTTGCCATCCACGCTGGCCCACTGTAGGTTTGGGTACTTACGTAAACGATTTACAGGGTTATAATGACCACGCAATAGCTTGCGCTTGTTCACCATAACTGATTTTTTTCCGCAACGCGGACATTTTGTAGCCATATTGTTTAATATACCTCGCCTGAGCGAGGTCTTGCTGTTGATTTACACAATAGCAAAAACTTGTTAAGTTTTCAATATGGACCTCATTACAATACTCTTTGGTATTGTTGTCGTGCTTTTCTCTATAGTCTTGCACGAAGTGTCTCATGGCGTCATGGCCAACAGCTTAGGAGACTCAACTGCCAAAAATCTGGGGCGGCTTACCCTTAATCCGTTCAAACATCTTGATCTGTTTGGTTCGGTCATACTTCCTCTCCTGACATTTTTTGTGGGGGGATTTATTTTTGGCTATGCCAAGCCGGTTCCATATAACCCGGCCAACTTGAGAGACAGAAAATACGGTCCGGCTAAGGTCGCTTTTGCTGGTCCGATGGTGAATATTATCATCGCCGTTTTGTTTGGGCTGATATTGAGGTTTCTACCGGTATCTTTAGAGGCGACAGCGTTGCCTAGGCTACTGTCTATTATCGTATCTTTTAACTTACTCTTAGCCGTATTCAACCTGATACCTATTCCTCCGCTTGATGGCCATTGGCTGCTTTTGACCTTTCTACCGGCCAGATTCGCGGCCTTTAAAGTATTCCTTTTGCGTTACGGACTGGTGCTTTTCTTCATTTTTCTGATATTTCTTTTCCCCATAATCGTACCCTTGATTAATTTCTTGTTTAGAGTTATAGTTGGCTAAGCGCGTAACTGCCGCTTTTTTATACACATCAAGCATATGCCTACATTCAGTCAATTACTCAAAAAACCGAGAAAGAAAGCCAAAGCGAAAACAAAGTCGCCGGCTTTGGAGTTCGGATTCAATACCTTAAAGAACAAGCCCATCCACTATTCTTCTCCTTTCAAAAGGGGAGTTGCCATAAAGGTCGGTACTATGACCCCGAAAAAGCCTAACTCGGCCTTGCGTAAATTTGCTCGTGTCAGGTTAACTAATGGCATGGAAGTCACGGCCTACATTCCCGGCATTGGACACAATCTTCAGGAGCATTCGGTGGTCATGATCCGCGGAGGTAGGGTAAAGGACTTGCCAGGTGTCGGATACCACATTGTACGTGGACGCTTGGATGCTTCAGGCGTCGACAAGCGTAATAGAGGGAGAAGTAAGTACGGCTCCAAAAAGGCTAAATAATTTTTGAACACATGCGCAGAAAGATAAAAAGAAAAAACATATTAGAACCAGACTTTAAATATTCGTCACTCTTAGTGTCTAGTTTTATTAATAAAATCATGAAGAACGGCAAAAGGTCAGTAGCCGAGAAGATTGTATATGGAGCTCTCGAGTCGGTTGAGAAAGAAATAAAGAAGCCGGCACTTGAGGCGCTTGATGCTGCTTTGGACAATGCCGGACCTCAGCTTGAATTGAAATCCCGACGTATCGGAGGTGCCAACTATCAGGTTCCCCACGAAGTGAGGGGAGAGCGAAAGGTTGCCTTAGCTACAAAATGGATAATTGAGGCCGCTCGCGGCCAAAAAGGAAAGCCGATGAAAGAAAGGCTGGCCCAAGAGATCATCAGCGCATATAACAACACTGGTGCAGCTATAAAGAAAAAACAGGACACACACCGAATGGCCGAAGCGAACAAGGCGTTTGCTCATTTCGCCTGGTAGAATTCCAAGATACTCAAATGGCTGATTTTCCAATAGAAAAAATTAGAAACATAGGCATCATTGCCCATATCGACGCCGGGAAGACAACTGTTTCCGAGCGTGTTTTATTTTACACGGGTTTATCCCACAAGATCGGTGAAGTTCATGAAGGAGAGGCAGTAATGGATTGGATGGAGCAGGAACGTGAAAGAGGAATTACCATTACCGCAGCTGCGATCACGACCTATTGGGTTAAGACCGGCGAGACCAAGAACAAAGATACGGAGCATAGGATTAACATCATAGATACTCCGGGACACGTAGATTTTACGGTTGAGGTTGAGAGGTCTCTTCGTGTATTGGACGGTGGCGTAGTCGTATTTGATGGTGTTGCCGGTGTTGAGCCTCAGTCAGAGACAGTCTGGCGCCAGGCGGAGAAATATAAGGTTCCTCGAATGTGTTTCATAAATAAACTCGATCGTTTGGGTGCTTCTTTCGACAGATCATACCAGTCGATTTTAAACAGGCTTACGCCAAATGCTGTACGAATGCAGCTGCCGGACGGTGAAGAAGATCAATTCCAAGGAGTGGTTAACCTTCTTGAAATGAAATATTTCAAATTTGAAGGACAGTTTGGAGAGAGGGTTGTAGAAGCTGATATGCCATCAGAAGATCTAAAGAAGAGAGCCGAAGAAGCAAGGGCTGAACTAGTTGAGAAGATAGTTGAGAATGATGACCAGGCCATGTCCGATTATTTAGAGGCCAGAGAGATTGACGTTCCCCAACTCAAGAAAATTTTAAGAAAGGCGGTCATAGACAACAAATTAGTCCCGGTATTTACCGGTTCAGCTCTCAAGAACAAGGGCGTCCAGTTTATGCTTGATGCAGTTGTTGACTATCTGCCTTCTCCATTCGATGTCCCCCCTATAAAGGGTATCGATGCTAAGACCAATGAAGAAGTTACCAGAGAAACTAAAGAGACTGAACCATTCAGCGCTTTGGCATTTAAAGTTGCTACCGACCCGTATGTCGGTCAACTCACATTCTTTCGAGTGTATTCGGGTAAGCTTATTGCTGGGTCATACGTCATGAACAGTACTACCGGCCAGCAGGAAAGAATCGGAAGAATTTTGCGCATGCGCTCTAATGACAGAGAAGAAGTACAAGAGGTATATGCCGGTAATATTGCGGCAACAGTTGGTTTGAAAGGTACCAGAACCGGAGATACTCTTTCTGATATTGCTAAACCGATCATTCTAGAGCAAATAGTATTTCCTGAGCCGGTAATCTCTTTACGCATTGAGCCAAAAACTAAAGCTGACCAGGAAAAAATGGGTATTGCTTTGAAGAAGCTATCCGACGAGGATCCTACATTTAAGATCAAGACAGACCCAGAGACAGCCGAAACTATCATTTCCGGAATGGGAGAGCTGCACCTGGATATTATTGTCGACAGAATGAAGAGAGAGTTTAATGTCGGTGCAAATGTCGGACGTCCGCAGGTTGCGTATAAGGAGACTATCAAAGATACTGCTCAGGCCGAGGGAAAATACGTCAAACAGTCCGGCGGGCGAGGACAATATGGTCACGTTTGGTTGAGGGTAGAACCTCAGGAACGAGGCAAAGGATTTGAATTTGTTAATGCCATTAAAAGTGGCGCTATTCCACAAGAATTCATACCGGCAATCGAGAAGGGTGTTAAAGAATCGGTAGACAAGGGTGTTGTCGCCGGATTTCCTATGGTGGATACCAAGGTTACCGTTTACGATGGCTCCTATCACGATGTGGACTCTTCAGAGGTTGCCTTTAAAATCGCCGGAGCTATGGCATTACAGGAAGCAGCCAAAAGAGCAAAGCCTATATTACTTGAACCTATGATGAGCGTAGAGGTAATCGTTCCGGATAACTTCCTGGGTGAAATTACCGGTGACTTGAGTTCAAGGCGCGGTAGGATAGAGCAAATGGGCGACCGAGAAGGACTCAACCTTAAAGTAATTGATGCTAAAGTTCCATTGTCCGAGATGTTCGGTTACGCAACTACTATTCGTTCTCTGACCGAGGGTAGAGGAACGTACTCAATGCAGTTCAGTAGCTACGAAGAGGTTCCATCCAACATTGCCCAGTTGATTTCTGAGGGTAAGAAGTAGCCCCCTTTACTTTCTAGAATATTAAGAGTATACTATAGATATTGTAGGTGTTCTCAGTGTTAGCCAGTTAGCTGTAGGGAAACCAAAGGCTCAGGCGTAGCTGGAATGTGGTCTTCCTACACTTAGCACATAAAATGTGAAAAGGTAGTAATAACGCGAAATTATTTTCGCTTTTTGTTAACTTTTCGCATTCAGTTAATGGCTACAAAATTATACATAGGCGGTTTGCCATATGAAACGACTGACGAGAGATTGAAAGAAGTCTTCTCTCAGGCTGGGGAAGTAACTTCAGCCAATGTCATTATTGACAAGATGTCAGGTCGTTCAAGAGGCTTCGGATTCGTGGAAATGTCCAACGATGAAGATGCAGCTAAAGCTATTGAAATGTTCAATGGCAACGACTTCGATGGCAGGAATATCGTCGTCAACGAAGCCAGACCGATGGAGCCAAGAGCTCCTCGTGGTGGCGGAAGGCGCGACTTCTAACGCTAAATAAAAATCCCCGCATTCGCGGGGGTTTTTGTTTTTTAGGACCCCGTCACTGGGGGGCAAACGAGGGGAGTAGATGATTCTTTAGATTGCAGGTGATCTGCCGGAAAAGGAGTCTTATCTATCAGAGAATCTATAATCTTACCGACTTGGGACTTAATTATTCCCGAGTCTTGCTTGCTCTCAGTAAGACTCTTCAAAAGTTCTTTGGACTTCTGTACAAGATCCTTACTGCTAGCTATTTTAGTCTGGAAGTCAGGATTGTCGCTTGATCCCGAGAGGCTGTCTACGCTACTGCTCAATGCATCTAAATTTAATGTTAACTCCCCAAGTAATCGCCTCTCTTTGGCTACTGGATTGATAGTTTCGATAACCTTTTGTTTTAACTCGGGAGCGCGGTTGAGCACAAATCCACCGACGACAGCGGCTATCAAAACGATGAATAATGTTTTGATCGCGAGGGCCATATATACCCGAATATTAACACAAAAAGTTTCTACATTCCGTTGACAAATGATCTGTTTTCTGGTATTTATTAACAACAACCAGTAGTTCTTTGCCATAGGAGGTCCAATGAAAATCAGCTACCTTGTTTGGATATGCTGCATATTGGGCCTTACGATTAGCCCAATATTCGGACAAGAAGCAGAGTCGTTTAACCCCGATGAAGTCATCCAGAGATTTTTGGAGAAGGCTGAGGCCGACTCCAAGTATATCGGAGACAACTACACGCATTACGAAAGGGAGCATACGACCGACTTCAAGGACGGCGTCGCCCATAAGAAGAGGGAAGAGCATTACTTTGTAGAGAAGAAGCTCGGTCAGGAGAAGCCTGGTCTGTATAAGACTCTAATGCTCTTGAACGGCTCTCCGCCCAAAAAGCAGAGAGTGGAATTCAAGGAGGAGTCCTTCTCTATCAGCAAGAAATTTCTGAGCAGGTACGACTTTGCCTTTATAGGTGAAGAGACTGTCGGAGTAGCAAGCTGTTGGCTGTTTGAATTCAAGGGCAAGCCAGGCTACCCCGAAGAGAAGAAGCAGGACAGAGTGCTCAATAACCTGGAGGGTCGGGTCTGGATAGAAATAGAGACCCACAGCTTCAAGAAATTAGTTTTTAATCTGGCTGACGATGTTGATTTCGCCTCCCCCGGTTTTATGGGAGCGAAAGTCAATAAAGTCGACGGAGTTGTTGAGGCGACAACCATCGAGGGGCAATTTGCTGTCAGCTTCGCCGAGGTTGAGTATAGGTACTCTGCAAGAGCATTCTTCTTCCCGATAGACGGGCACTCGAAGAAGACTATCTACTACGAAAAATACGAAAGGAGGAATGAACAATGAGAAAAGAGATGAAAAACCTTGGGCTCATCACCGCAACGGTGTTTCTATTCATCCTTGGTCTCGGCTCGCTGATCAGTTTCATAAGGGACTTTTCCCTTATTGTCGAGACTTCGTATGTGCTGGTGGGGGTATCTTTTACGCTTAGCGTGGTGCTTCTTGCCGCCGCTATTCATTTGGGTAACATCTACTTTCGAAGAATGGGGCACCGCTAGGTGCCCTTTTTTGTTGTTCGTAATATGTGTGGTATACTAAATTTATGGAAAAAATAAATAAAAAAGTGGAAATATACACGACTCCTACTTGCGCCTATTGCAAGATGGCAAAAGAGTATTTTAAGCAAAAAGAAATTGAGTATACTGAATATGACGTTGCCAAAGATACGGCAAAACGACAGGAGATGGTAGATAAAACTCAACAATTTGGCGTCCCCGTCATACTTATTGACGGCAAAGTAGTTATTGGCTTTGATAAAGCCAAGATAAATGAACTCCTTGGTATCAACTAATCAACTGGGCATTGCAATATTTGACTCGGTACCAACCTGGCCTTAATTTTGCATATCTAGGTATTAAAAATGTACGAACAAAAACCATTGCCGTTTGATAAAGAGCTCGACGGTATTTCAAAAAAGACAAATGATATTCACTACGGTAAGCTCTACAAGGGTTATGTTGATAAGGCTAATGAGATTAATGAGAAGCTGGGTGCGCTGAGGAAAGAAATGCTTTCCGGCGAAGAACCTGGAGGTAATCAGACATACAGCAAGCTGAGAGCTTTGAAACAGGGAGAAACATTTGCTGTAAATGGCATATATCTCCACGAGTGGTTTTTTGGAGTTCTCGGTGGGGACGGAGACCACAGTAAGGGTGCTGAACTTGTCGATGCGATCAATGCAAAATGGGGTTCTGTCGAAGATTTTATTAAATATTTTACTGAGGCGGCAATGGCTGCCAGGGGCTGGGCAATTTTAGCCTGGGATCCGAAAGCGGTGGAATTAAAACAATATAACGGAGACGTGCATAATCAAGCGGTATGGGGAGCTATGCCAGTGATAGCGCTGGATGTGTATGAGCACGCATACTTTATTGATCACGGTTCCGACAGGAAAGCATATATCCAAGCATTTTTTAAAAATCTTGATTGGGCTGTAGCTAATGAATTTTTCAAGAAAGCTAGTGCCGTAACTCTCTAAACGGGTGTTAACAAAAAGCCAACTCCACTGTTGGTTTTTTGTTTCGGGATTAGGTATAATTCATAAAAACTTTCCAGAGGAGTTAAAAAGTGAGAGCTATACTCTGGCTAGATCTGGGAACCTTGAGGTTCTTTAACAAAATATCGAAAGATTTGAGCTGGCTGACTGGCTTTAGCAATTTTGTTTGGGCGAGAATAAGCTTGGCAATTTGTGCCTGGGCACTTTTCAAGATCCAGTCCAGCATTTTCGGG
>JBBEDS010000011.1:18684-28775 GCA_040881175.1 Minisyncoccota bacterium
ATCTGTTGGGCGTACTTTCTTAGTATCGACAGACCTCCATTCCAGCGGTCAGGGGCTTGGCAACGAGTAAAGAGGTTTTTTGCACCTGCAGTACCATCAACTGTAGGTAACAACTAATTTTTCGCATCCCGCATTCTTGCGGGTTTTCTCTTACCTCCAAGTAGCAAACCAAACCCTGGCATCGTAGCCTTTCTCAGATAGAGGCAGGCCGTAGGTTAATGGCGAGAAGAACAGGAAGGCTGCCAGACCGGCGATGAATATGAATAAGAATATTCTTTTCCTATTACCCGACGTGTCTACGAGGTAGGCGAGGGCCATAATGGCAAAAACCATGGCGGTCATATAGTGGTACAGGAACATGACGCGATCTATACCGACAAAAGGCAGGAGGTTAAAGATAAATCCTGCCGATAAGAGAAGAAAGACTTTAGGATATTCAAAAAATCTTTTTCGAATGTAATTAAATACAGATCTGGACAACTCCAAGAGCATAAACAGCATAGCTATTGTTGATGCCCACCAAATGATGGGATTGCCTATCAAATATATTCTGGACTGCTCCAATATTTGACCGCCTTCATTCCGCTCTTGATGCCCGTTCCAGTAATATATCGGGCGGGTCATGAAGGGCCAAGTGTACCATGCGCTGGAATAAGGGTGGCCTGCACTGAGTCGTGCATTGGATTGATACATCTCCACGTTTAATTCTTTGAATTTCTCGAATATATTTAATGGTTCAACGTTCTCATCGAATTCGTGGACGCTGCCAGAGAGAGTTTTCTGGAATTCTCTGGACATGAATGCGTCACCGGAGCCCGAATTTCGAAGTAGCTCTATATGTATCGCAAAAAAAGAGAAATATATGGCAGCGGGTAATATGAGCAGAATAACTAACCTTTTCAGCAGATAGGGGGAGAGGCGGGCTATTAGATATGAGCGCAGATGCATCAAGGAATGATTGGGCATAGAATCTGACCTCATCGTCTTAAGAATGTCCCAGGCCTCCATCAGGACTATTAGGCCTAGGAAAGTTGCCCCAGTCCATTTCACAGAAACTGCCAGGGCCGCTAAGATGCCGCTAGCTGCCAGATAGCCCAGGCTTTTGCTCTTCCTATACTTGAAGTAAGAAAGAAGGGCTGAGAAGCCAAAAAGGAGAAGGAACGAATCGAGAAGAATAAATCGGGATTGGACCAGAAGAGAGTTTTCTATAGCCAAGAACGCTCCGGCCGCGAAAGCCGCTCGCCTGGAAAGGCCGAGCTGTAGCATTAAGAAGTAGATAATTATGGGCAGCAATGCGCCGGCTAACATCGGTAGAAGGCGCAGCCAGAGATACGATCTGTCGTTAAACTCTTGGCCGATATCCGAGAAACTGAAACCTGGCTCGAATCCTGCCAGGTAGCCCACTCCGGACATCAATAGTTTTCCGAGCGGAGGATGGATGTCGAAGAAGTATTCGTGAGTGAAGTACCCAGAGATAAATTTACCAAAATGGACCTCGTCAAAGACAGTCTGGTCTGGGTGACCGAAAAACACAAAATGGGTCAATAATGTTAGAACGGTGAGTAGTATTAGAGGCCAACTTCTTCGCATATATTAAGATTATTACAGATTTTGAAAAAATAGAAGTTATGTTAGAATACAAGTATGTTAGACCTACTCATAATTGGCGGTTCTGCTGCCGCAACATCAGCTGGAATATATGCTGCAAGGCGTGGTTTGAATTTCAAGATAATCTCCAAAGATTTTGGCGGAGAGGTCGCGACGTCGGGAGAAATAGGTAATTGGCCTGGCATGAATGAAACTGACGGCATAACTTTGTCTCAGAAATTCAAAGAGCACCTGGAGTTCTATAAAGTCGACATGGAAGACGGAGTAGAAGTCGATAAGATCATCAAAAAAGAGGACGGCACCTTCTGCGTTAAAACAAAAGGCGGTGGTGATTGTGAATATGCTGCCAAAGCCGTGATCGTAACTACCGGAGTTCACCCGAGGAAGTTAAACATTCCCGGCGAAGAGGAGATGCGCAACAAGGGCGTAAGCTACTGCACTACATGCGACGGACCGCTGTTTTCCGGCAAAGTCACTGCTACTATAGGCGGAGGCAACTCGGCCCTGGAGTCGGCTTTAATGCTCGCCGATATTTCTGAGAAAGTATACGTCATAAACAAGAATCCGGAGTTCAAAGGTGATAACCTTCTGATAAAAAAACTGGAAACCAAAAAGAATGTCGAGAAGATATTTAATGCCAATACCACCGAGATTATTGGAGATAGATTTGTCTCCAGTTTGAAATATACAGATAAAGACGGCAAGGAACAGGAGCTGAAGGTTGATGGCATATTTATACATATCGGCCAAATTCCAAATTCAGATATTTTGCCGGATGAAACTGAGAAAAATAAATTCGGAGAGGTCATGGTAAGCAAGAATTGCGAAACAAATATACCGGGTCTTTATGCGGCCGGAGATGTGACCGATATCCCATTCAAGCAAATTGTGATGGCTGCTGGCCAGGGAACTTGCGCATTGCTGAGTGCCGTACAGTATCTGAATAAACTAGAACAGAAATGATCTATTTAGGCGCCGATCATCGAGGATATGAATTAAAAGAGAAGCTCAAGAAATTTCTTGAGGAGCTTGGCCATGACCATGAAGACATGGGGGCCTATGAATACAACAAAGATGACGACTACCCTGATTTCGCCAAGGCAGTAGCCGAGAAAGTAACTTCCGGGGAGGGGAACAAGGGAATCGTTGTTTGCGGTTCTGGAATAGGCATTGCCATTGCTGCAAACAAAGTAAAAGGTATTCGTGCCGGTACTGCCACAGACGCCAAACAAGCTAAAGATTCAGTAAATGATGAGGATCTGAATGTATTGGCCTTGCCTGCAGATTTCATTGATGAGAAGCAGGCCAAGGATATAGTCGAAGCTTTTTTAGACACTCCTTTCAGCGGTATTGAAAGACATGTCAGAAGGGTTAATAAAATAAAAGAATTAGAGAAATAAATATTAGTATGGCGCTTGAGGGTCTGAAAAAAACATTTAGAGGAGAAATCATCTCTGAGCCGGATCGGCTTGGTCTATATGAGCAAGATGCTAGCATCTTTGAGGTTAGGCCGAGCATGGCCGTAAAGCCAAAGGATGCAGAGGATGTTAGAAATCTGGTTGAATTTGTTAACGCTAATAAGTCTGATAATCCAAATCTTTCATTAACTGCCAGAGCCGGAGGTACAGATATGTCAGGCGGCCCTTTAAACGAATCGATCATTGTCGACTTTGCCAACTTTAATAAGGTTATAGAAGTCGGGGATGGCTGGGCGATAACAGAGCCGGGAGTATATTACCGTGATTTTGAGAAGGCTACCCTTGCCAAGGGGTGGCTTTTACCGTCTTATCCGGCATCTAGGGAGATATGTGCCATTGGCGGGATGGTTGCCAATAACTCTGCTGGTGAGAAATCTCTTTCATACGGCAAGACAGATAATTTCGTTGAAGAGCTTGACGTGGTTTTGAGCGATGGCCAAAGCTATGAGCTAAGAGCCTTGAAACCTGAAGAGCTTGAGAAAAAGAAAGCGCAGGATGATTTCGAGGGCAAGATATATCGCGAGACGTACGAGTTGATAGAGTCTAATTACGATGCTATCCAAGCTGCTAAGCCAAAAGTATCCAAGAATTCCGCTGGATATGCCTTGTGGAATGTTTGGGACCACAAGATCTTTGATCTGAACAAGCTATTTGTTGGCTCGCAGGGGACTCTGGGGTTGGTTACAAAGGTTAAATTCAGGTTAATCAAACCTAAGAAAGTATCCAAACTACTTGTGGTTTTCCTGAACGATCTTAAGCCGCTGGCGGATATCGTTAACGTTGTCATGCGGTACGAGCCGGAAAGTTTTGAATCGTTCGATGATCGAACCTTGAAGCTGGCAATTCGATTTTTGCCCGGCTTGGTTAAGAGCATGAAAGGCAATTTCCTTACTTTTGCCCTCAGGTTCTTGCCAGAGCTTTGGCTGTTGATCACTGGAGGCCTGCCTAAACTGCTGCTCCTAGTTGAGCTGACCGGGGATGATGAATCGATAGTTCAGAAGGAAATAGAGAAGTTGCAAAATGAACTCCTGGGCCTATTCAAGGTAAAGACTAGGATAGCTAAGAGTAAAGCTGATGCCCAGAAATACTGGACGATGAGGCGCGAAAGCTTTAATTTGCTACGAAAGCACGTGGCTGGCAAGAAGACGGCGCCATTCATAGATGATATTATCGTTAAACCGGATAAGTTGTCTGAGTTTCTGCCTAGATTGGAGGAGATTCTCGCTCCGTATAAAAACCTAATATATACCCTGGCCGGACATGCAGGCAACGGAAATTTTCACATAATCCCGCTCATGAATATAGATGACCCATCAGCTCGCCAGACTATTCAAGAACTCTCCGAAAAAGTATATAATTTAGTCATTGAATTCGGCGGGTCAATTACTGCTGAGCACAACGATGGTCTCATCCGGACACCATATCTTAAGAAAATGTATGGTGAAGAGATATACCATTTATTCGAAAAAACAAAACAGATTTTTGACCCATTGAATATTTTTAACCCTGGAAAAAAGGTCGGCGGAAGTCTGGAATACGCCCTGGATCACATAAAGAAAAATTAATGGCAGAGGTAATACCATCAATTCTGGTAAAAACCAAGGAAGAACTGCTGGAGAAAATATCAGCCGTTGAAGCATTCGTAGGGCGTGTTCATCTTGATATCGCCGACGGCATTTTTGTTCCCAATACGACTATCGGTGGCTTCAATGACATCAGGATGATTGAGACTGAGCTGAAGATAGGGGTTCACCTGATGGTCTCAAAACCGGAAAACCACATCAGCCATTGGCTGGGAACTCCGGCAGATCGATTCATTTTTCATGTTGAGGCCACAAGTAGATGGCAAGAAGTGATAGATATAGCCAAAGAGAATGATAAAGAGATTGGAGTTGCCTTGAATCCCAAGACTCCGACAAGTAGCATAGAATCATTCGTGGATCAGGTTGATTTCGTCCACTTCATGACAGTCGAGCCTGGTTTCTACGGAAGTAAATTTGAAGAGTCGGTGGTGGCAAAAATTGCCGATTTCCACTTCTATTATCCTGACAAGCCAATACTGGTTGACGGGGGAGTGACGCCTGAGACTGCTCCTAAGCTGGTTGAGGCGGGAGCCACAATGCTGGTGTCAGGTAGCTACATTTTTAAAAGCAAGGACATCGAGACGGCGATAAGAGAGCTCGAAGACGCCGCTAATTAATCTAATTACATATATGTACGATATTATTGCCATAGGTTCATCAGTCAGGGATGTGTTTCTGAAATCAGGAAGCTTTGAGGCACATAAGCACGAAGACTCTCCAACCAGTCTGGAGCAGTGTTTCCCTTTGGGTTCTAAGATAGAGATCAAAGATATAGCTTTTGCCAGCGGTGGCGGTGGTACTAATGCGGCTGTCACTTTTGCCAGGCAAGGCTTTAGTGTCGCATGCGTTGGCGTTATCGGTGAAGATATCGGAGGCAACGAGATAATTGCAGAGCTGAATCGAGAAGGAGTGGTGACTGACTTTATCCATAAACACAGCCAAGGTCATACCGCGTATTCAGTAATTCTGGTTAACGAGTCTGGCGAAAGAACTATCCTGAGTTATAAAGGAGAGGGACAGCATTTTGATGTAAAGCATGTTCCTTTTGAGAAGCTAAAATCCAATTGGTTCTATGTCGATTCTCTTGGCGGCCATTACGATCTCCTTGAGGGCGTGATAAATCATGCCGTGGAGAACAATATTAAAATTGGATTCAATCCTGGAGGCAAAGAATTGGAACACGGCATTGATAAATTAAAGCCATTTTTGAAACATATAGATGTATATATAACCAACAAAGAAGAGGGGGCTGAATTGGTTGGTACTGAGCCTGCAGATAAGGCAGAAACCTTAAAAAGATTACAGGAGGTTGTTAAAGGTATAGTTGTTTTAACTGACGGCCACGACGGTGTAATAGTACGTGATGGTGACAAAGAATATGTTGCAGGAGTGCCAGACTCCCCCGTAGTAGAAAGGACTGGTGCTGGCGACGCGTTCGGTTCAGGTTTTGTCAGCGAATACATGAGGAGCGGTGATATTAAAAAAGCCATACAATTTGCTACAGCTAATGCCTCCTCGGTCGTTACCCAGTTTGGATCTAAGGCGGGTATATTAAAAAAAGATGACTGGGGCCCCTGGCCATTAATAGAGGTTAAATAAAAATTTATGAATGAGACACATCACAAATTGGCTAGATTATTAAGATCAAAACCTGAGTTTCTTTTTGAATTGGAAAAGAAAATGGATGCATATACGGGAAAGTCTGGAGTTATGGATAAAGTGTTGGAAGAGAATGACCTACTGGTTAACAGAACCTTGCAGGAACTGGGTCTTGATAGAAACGAATGCCGTGCCAAAATAGTTTATGACGCATTGGTCCAGCGGCTAACGCATATGGATGAACACATATTCAAAGTGTTAGATAAGCCTGACCTTTCAAAATTATCCATGAATTGCGGTAAGCTATGTGAAATAGCAATTCAGCTGAACGAACCGAAAAAGGGTTTTTTTATTAAGAGAGAGAAGGCAACAGAAATGCTGGAACAATTTCCGCCGCAGAATCTTCTCGATTTTTTTGGCTATGGTTCCGTAAGAGAGTTGATAGAAAAAGAGGGATTCGCTTCGGTTTTTAGTTCTTTAAGGTTTGCCCAAGATAAAGATTGGATGCATAAGTTTTTTGACGAAGCATACTCAAATTTGTCTGCTGATGATTTTGAAGAGCGCGATGTGGAATTGAAAGTTTTGGAATTGAAATGGTTGGATGTGGCTGAAAAGTTTTTAGATAAAAAGTATCACAACCTTAGCCACTTGAAAGAGTTTGGTGTGATCTTTGTCGTGCCTCTCAAAATAGATACCCCGGGAGAAACGTTGAGGATGTTCACTTTGATGCTTCACTATTTGAACGAGGTTCCTTTCTATTCCAAACTATTTAGAAAATATTCTAAAGACAGTGACTTTTCTGACAAATTGAAATCTCTCTTAAGGGGGGATGTTTCCGAAGATCCGATACCGGAATCCAAACATCTTAGCTTTAGAATAGTTCAGAGATACCTGGCTAAAGACGATGAGCAAGACTTTCGTTTGGCTGAACCCCATTTTAATCCGGAAGTTGAGCACTGGTTTAGAGCTGAGAATGATTTGGCTAAACTTTCTAAAATGCCTGAAAGCGAGGCACACCAATTCGGCTATTGGCAGGGTCTGGATTTTGTAGGCGACTTTTTTAAAGATGGATTAGGAGGAATGGGCAAGGGTGACGAAGTTCTTATCAGCTTTGATCTTATAGACCTAGTCATGTCATTAGTCCAGAAAGGCGAGATTAAATATCTCTATCACCAACAGGAGGCTCTCTGGAACAAGATTTTCATAGAATACCTGGGGCGTGGCAAAATGGAAGAACTGGTTGAAGATAATATTGTAAACGGATTTATTAAACTATGAAGACACTAAAGGAATACTTTCAAGATGCGGTAGCTGGTAAATGGGCTATAGGCCACTTTAATTTTTCTACCGCTGACCAGCTAAAAGCATTTGTCGAAGTCGCATCGGAGATAGACGCGCCGTTGATGGTCGCTACTTCCGAAGGAGAAAGTAATTTCGTCGGTCGTAGGCAGGCTGTGGCTTTGGTCAAATCCTGGAGAGATATGGGTCACGTTGTATTTTTGAATGCCGATCACCACAAGAGCTGGGAGACAGCCAAAGAGTCTATTGATGCAGGTTATGACACAGTCCTGATAGATGCTTCTAAACTTAATTTTGAGGAGAACGTAGCTCTTACCAAAAAAGTTGTAGATTACGCCAAGTCAGTAAACCCCGACATGTTAATAGAGGGAGAGCTGGGCTATCTCAGGGGAGAGTCTCAGATTCAAGAAAAAGTTGAGATAGGGCCCGATGACTACACCAAGCCGGAAGAAGCTCGGGAGTTTGTCGAGCGTACCGGAGTGGATCGCTTGGCTATAGTTTTCGGTAACATACACGGCGTAGTTACTGAACAGGAAGAACGGCTTGATTTGGAGGTATTAAAAAAGGTAGCGGAAGCTATCCCGAACACCCCTCTGGTATTGCATGGTGGTTCTGGGTTGTCCGGTACCGATGTACAGGAGGCGATCCGCAACGGTATATCGAATGTACATATAAATACGGAATTACGTGTGGCTTATCAAAAAGCGCTCAAGGATCAGCTAACTAACGATCCTGAGCAGACGACCCCGTACAAGTTTTTGGCACCCTCATATGAAGCAACCAAGAAACTTATCAAAGAGAAATTGGAGTTGTTTGGGTCAGCCGGTAAATTATAAAAAAAGCTCCCTATGGGGGAGCAATCTTGATTAAAGGTTCGGGTCTGTTGGGGCTTTCTAAGAGAAGCCTTTTTTCTTGCAAATAAACTCTTAGGTTATGAAGTAGTTCCTGCCAAATATCAAAATTAGCGGACACCTTTTTAATTACTTTTTTCCTTTTGCCGACGGCACTTTTGTTGAAGAAGTCTCTTCCTATTCGACACAGATCTTGCAGATCGTAGTGCTTGATCGCATATTCTTTATAGAATCCGCTCAAGAGCAAGGTTTGGCACCCAGCGAGCTCCATAAGCGAAGGTATGCCGCGGCTCATAGTGTTGTGCAGAAAGTTGTCATATATTTCCACCAGGCTTGTAAACGTGGGGAAATACACATCTGATCCAGTTGAAACTAGCGAGAAGCGAGTCAGAAACCTCGCTCCATAGTTGATCTGGAGCGTGTCTATATCCTGGCTCAGGCTGCCGCCTTTAGGGCAGATCTCATTAAGGTTGTCACGCCAAAACTTCAATGTTGCCTTTCTGCCTGAGGCAAGAAAGGAGCGTAGCTCGTTAGAACCCATTTTTTCAATGTGCATTTCTTGCCTCCTGTTAAAAGCAATGATTTAACTATATTTTAGAATTTATACGCACCTAGCGTCAAATCTTAATTTCAACAACATCACCCTCTTGAACAATGTAGTCTCTCCCCACTGTTTTCAGCTTTCCGCTTTGTCTGGCAGCAGACCAGGAGCCTACGGTAAGTAAGTCTTGCCAGTTAACAACCTCAGCTTTTATAAATAGCTGTTCAAAGTCAGTATGTATAGCACGAGAGGCTTTGGGGATGGGAGTCTCTTTTTTAGTGGTCCAAGCTCTGGTTTCATCTGGGCCAGTCGTTAGGAATGTTAGCAGCCCCAGGGATTCGTAACTTTTTTTGATCAGGGTATCAAGACCGCTTTCCTTGATTCCCAAGTCTTCCATGAACATTTTTTGATCTTCCGAAGATGACTCGGAAAGAAGCAGCTCGAAAGTATTTGAAAGGATTACATATTCATTGTCGCCGATAGCCTTTAGTAGTTTTTCATCAGGTTGCCAGCCTTCTTTTAGCTGTGATTCAGAAGCATTCAGGGTGTAAATGAATTTTTTGTTTGTCAGCAGATTTAACTCTTGAGCAGTCTCTTCTTCTTTGTCGGAAAGTTTAATGTTGATTGCCAAAGTTCCCGACTCAAGGCCCCCTTTTAATTTTTGCAGGGCGTCCACTTCAATGGCTAGTTTAGGATCGTTCGTGCTGGTTTTATCCAGCCTTTTGTTCACGGTCTCCATATCTGCCAACAATAACTCGGCATTTATTATCTCAATATCATCGGCCGGATCTATCTTCTTGTGGACATGGGTTATGTTCTCATCTTCAAACACCCTAACAACTTCAGCTATGGCATTAACCTCACGTATGTTGGCTAAAAACTTGTTGCCCAGTCCTTCGCCGCTGGCAGCTCCTTTTACTAGGCCCGCGATGTCCGTAAATTCAATTGCAGTTGGTACTATCTTTTTTGACTCGGACATTTTAGCCAGTAGTTCAAGCCGTTCATCTGGTACGGCAACAACTCCGACATTCGGGTCGATTGTAGTAAAAGGGTAGTTTGATATATCTATTTGTTTTTTGGTCAGTGCCTTGAAGAGGGTAGATTTACCCACATTTGGCAAACCGACTATTCC
>JBBEDS010000012.1:0-14847 GCA_040881175.1 Minisyncoccota bacterium
ACTTCAACTGTTTCCCTGACACTAATTTATATAAAAGGGTAAAATCTTGGTTGGAGTTCGAGGATTCAGTTTTGCAATTTTAAAAATTTAGTGCTATAATAAAACAGGTCGAGCTTTTACTTTAAAACAGTATAACCAAGGCTCGATGGGCTTGCCTATAGGTAGCGCTCATAGTGTCTTCAGCAAAACATGGAAATGATTTACAAATTTGACGGCGACGAGTCGGCAAACATGCCGATGAAAGACCATTCAGAGGAGGGCACACCCGCCACTGATGAGTCAACCAAAATGCCGGCCGAAGGAGAGAACACAGGAGAAGAGAAGCCAGCAGAAGAGGGCTCTTCAGAACAGCCAGCAATGTAATCTCAAAACTAAAACCCCCTATTACTGGGGGTTTTAGTTTACTTTAAATATGTTGAGACTCTTGATAGCTTCAAACTTTTTAATATAGTTAACCGTTTCTTCTCTGAATACCGTCTCCCTGGGTAGATTAAGCTGGCTGGTTATCCAGGCCATGCCATATTTGTTTACTGAGCTGACTACTCTGCCAGGACCTCCGTTATATGCCGCAGCTAGCATTTCTTCAGTAATTCCGATCTGAGCTATGATATCCTGCCTAGTTACTTTGTTGGCAATGTCTTTTTTATGAAGATCAAAGAATAGCACCATGGCTTTAACAGCATTAACGTGATCAGCCATGCCCATATTGTAATCCTTAATTAGTTTGGCTTCAGGATATTGTATCACCATATTATCATACGTTGGCTTGATAAACTGGGCCATACCGCTGGCGCCTGCAGGCGAACCGGTATATCGATAGGCTCGCTCTTCGTTAGAGCCTATCACCGTCAGGACTCTTTCTGTCAGCTCTTTGCCTCCATCAGCAGCTATGATAAATCCCTGAGGATCAACATGCTCAACCAGAATAATATTTTTAATAAAGTCCTTGTCTACTGTCGCTGTAATTATGCTCTCTGGAGATGATTTTGAAAAAACTTTTCTTGCTTCAAGCTGTTCAAATGCTCTGTCCACCTTATCTTCCAGGTACTGCTTGCCTTTTTCTATAATACTCGGCAAGTGAAGTGATCTTGAATATGGAGAATAAATAATATCTGTATATTGTCCGGCTGATCTCTCAGGCAATCCATTGAGGTAGGAGCTAGGCAACCTGTATTTATTAGCCGCAACCACGAGGTCTTTATCATCTGGAAAGACGAAATACGAATTGAAGCTGTTCCACCACCGCACTTCAATATTCACCTTGTCTCCAGGGTCATCATATTCTAATTCCATTATTCCTGTCTTGTGGTAATTTTCTATCGCCCGCTCTCTGACCCAGATCTTCTTTTCAAAAACCTCACCCGTCTTTTTATCTAAAATAGCCAGAGCTATATGTCGATCTGACGAATTCCCCTCAAGCGGCGGAGATGCGTTCAATAGCTCTACGCCCTGCCTAATCTTCTCCTCCATGTTTATAGGCGGTCGGAGGACTCCCAAGAAAGCAAGCCCGTTCTCTATTGAAAATTCCTTATCTGAACGAAAACCAGCCCAGGTAAGAAGGCTGGCCAATATTAAGAATACTGCTAGATGAGGAATATATTTTGAATACATTTTATAAATTCTTTTCGATCTCTGCGGCTTTGCGCTGAACTGAGTTAGCGTAGTTAAGACAGCTAGCCCTTATGCTCGCACTCTTAGGGTTTGGGGTTCCGCAATAGTATCTCATGGAAGCAGCTACCTCGCCATCACGAGTCTGGCTATTAGCTCCGTCCTTGGAAAGTTTTGTCGCAGCTGCGACAAATGCATCCTCAATGTTCCAAGGGTCAGCTGGAGTGCGGCCAGTTAATCGAGAAACTGCTTCCCTATACCCCATCCAAGTCGAAGGAATGAACTGGGCTGCACCCATAGCTCCTCCCCAACCGGAACCACATGAAACTGGCGTCTGGAAAGGATCTCTCCCGAGTTCTGCCGTAATACTTAAGAACAAAGGAAGATCTCTGGTAGGATGTATGCCTTTTGTATAGACCTTACCGTTTGTAATACTGCGAGTAGCACCACTAGTCGTATCTACTATGTAGCACTTTCCAACGTTACTCCCCAATGCACTCTCCTGCTCAAGCTCAGCGATAAGGAAAGCCGGACGAATACCCGCTCCCAAAGCAGCTAACTGGCCGAATCTTACTGCGTCCTCAGCGCTAATTCCATTTTGCTGCAAGTACGTTATCTGAGCACGAAGGGCTTCAATATCTTTTTGAGTATTTTTGACCAAACTCTGGAATCGCGCCTCTTCACCCTTTGTATCTTTCAATAAGTTATCTTTATCTCTTTTTACGCCATCGAGGCTCTGTTTTTCAATAGACTGGAAAACTTTGAGCCTCTCGAGGTCATTAATCTGCACCCCTAGGTCCTCCTGCTTTTGCTCAAGGTCGGACTTCAATACTGTTATATTAGAAATAGCCGCGCGCAAGTTGGACTGTGTATCCTCCAGATTTTTTAGATTATTGAAAAAGTCAGATAGTCTGGCATTTTTAAAAATGACATGGGTGAGATTTTCTTTATCGACTTGGTAAATTGCACGCAGATTCTTAGCCAAAGCCTCCTTGTGTAACTCGAGTTTTCCCTGGGCATCCAGTATCTGCTCCTGAGTAGTAGCCACCTCGGCATCGGCCTGGTTTATTGATAAATCCAAGCTCCTTATCTCCAGCTGCACCTTGTTGATTTGCGCATTGAGCTTACTGATCTCAGTAGACAAAGTACGGGCCTTGCTGCCATTTTCCTCAATCTGAAGTTGATACTCTTGTATCTGTCTCTGCAGCTCTTCAATCTGTTGGCTCCTCTCACTGATCTCATCTTGAAGCGAGCTCTGGGCCCGCGTGTTAAAAACAAGACCCAAAAGGCCAAAAATTGAGATGAAAATTGCTAATATAATAACCCGCTTCATACGGGTTATTATATCAACTTTCTGCGTATCTTTAAAGTTGGCTATGGGTTGACGATTATCTGTCCGCCTATCGATGGGTTGAGGTGATCGTGGAACGGACATGTCTTAGCCTCATTGAATGTAAATGAATAGGTCTCGCCTTTACTCAAACCCTTTAAAGCATCAAATCCCATACAGATTTGGTGAGTCGGGTGAACTCCAGAAGCAGGCCAATGTGGCGTGTCATCGTTGTTTACGAAAGTGACAGAATCACCCACTTTAATATTCAGTGAAGTCGGGTTAACGGCATTGTTAGCAAATATCACGTCAAAGTTTTGACTTGTCGGAGTTGAAGCTGGTGTTGGCGTAGGTGAGACAGGAGTCGCCGTCGGCGATGCCTGAGATACCGATGGAGTTGGTGTCGGCACCACTTGCGTAGGAGTAGGAGTCGGGGACTCAAATGTTTCGGGAGCCGTTGCCTGTTTTCGACCGAATAAGAATATTGCTAAAGCCAATATTACCACTATTGCCACTATCCAAATTGTTTTTTTCATAAATTAAAAAGTGAGCTAGAACCAGCCTGAAGACTTGGGTTCTACCTTGCTGACTACATAAATACCACCTGCCGATTTAGTTACTTCCCAATGGGTCTTATCTCTAGAGTCAAATATACTGGCTTTACCCTTGTTTTCTACCGCATATCTGACTGTTTCTAGCTCATCCCAATTAAGCTGAGCAAGGAATTTGAGGCCTTTTTCATCCTCTCCTTCAAATTGATATCCTTGTATTTTAGACTCCATGCTTTAATTATACTCCAAAGTAGAAAAATCAAAATAGCTTCCGTTTATAACCCAGAAGTGATAATCTGTAAATTACATGATCAAAAGACTTTTCGCCCTATTTCTAAATAGGAAAACTTTTTTTAAAGGCTCCGCCATTCTTGGTTTTACTGCTATTCTGAGCAACCTTTTAGGCCTTTGGCGAGACAGGCTTTTAGCTCAAAGCTTTGGTGCCTCTATTCCTTTAGATGCATACAATGCCGCCTTCATATTACCCAATCTGTTACTGAATATTTTTGTCGCCGGAGCTGTCTCAGCAGCCTTTGTCCCAATATTTACTGATCTTCTTACCAAGGAGAAGAGAGAAGAAGCAATCCGCTTTAGTAATTCAGTACTAAACGGGTCTCTTCTGGTAATCCTGGCCACAGGACTTCTAGTCTTCATACTCGCTCCCCAGCTGAGCCATTTGGTCGTGCCGGGTTTTGACGCAGAGTCAAAAGCTCTTTTCGTAAACTTGATGCGGCTGCTACTGTTATCGCCGATAATATTTGCCGCGAGCAATACTCTCGGCAGCGTGTTGGTCAGCGAAGAGAGATTCTTTTGGTATGGAATATCCCCTGCTATATATAACCTGGGAATAATCGGCGGAACTATCCTCTTAGCGCAACGCTTCGGTATTTACGGTGTGATCATAGGTACTTTGGCAGGTGCGCTTCTCCACCTAGTATCTAGGCTAATCGGCCTAAAGAAAAGGTATTTCAATTACCGGCCAGAAATTAAACTAGATGAACATTTAAAAAAATACATCCGCCTCATGTTACCGCGCATGGCTGGCCACCCGATAGAGCAGTTCATATTTCTCGGTTTTACGGTTATCGCCTCAACTATCAGCACCGGTTCCATCGTAGTCCTAACCTTTGCCAACAACTTCCAAACTGTACCGGTAGCCATACTTGGCATTACTTTGGCCCTGACTGCATTTCCAGTACTTTCACGAGCTGTATCAAATAGGAATAAGCCTGAGTTCATGGATCAGCTAGCATTCACCCTTAAAGCGATACTTCTTACTACAATTCCGGCAGCGCTTTTTATGTACTTCTTCCGCAGACCAATAATCAACATCCTTCTTGGCGGCGGAGAGTTCAGCAGAGAAGCGGTTGAACTGACTGCGGCAACTCTCGGAGTATTCTCTCTTTCAATTGTGACAGAGAGTATCAACCACCTGTTAGCACGAGCCTTTTATGCATTAAAAAACAGCGCCGTACCGACACTGATAGCAGTTGGAGGACTCGCTGTCACCCTCGTAAGCGCCTACTATTTCTCTGGTTCTTTCGGAGTAAAAGGTCTAGCCCTAGGATTCTTCGCAGGCAGCATGTTTAAGATAGTACTGCACTTCGGTTTTCTTAAAAAACAGGCAAATAGAGAGTTCGATCGCTAGCTACCTGTTTATTGCATCGGAGATTATGACCTCCAAAAGCTCCGGTAAAGAGATACCTGCTGAATTTGCGGCTTTAGGAATGAGAGAGTTTTTAGTTAATCCGGGCAAAGTATTGATCTCCAGAATATATGGCTTGCCATTTTTAACTATGAAGTCGCTGCGGGAATATGACCGACAACCGATAGCTTCATGCGCCTTCATAGACGCATTTTTAATTTTCTTCTCAAGGTCTTTGCTAATCTCAGCCGGCACTATTTCTTCAGCCATACCGGGAGTATATTTAGCTTCATAGTCAAAAAATGTACTTTTCCTAACCGCCCTTGTTTCTATTACCGGGAGAGCAATAGCTTTGCCATTTTTTTCTAAAATTCCACAAGTAAATTCTCTGCCTGACAGGTATTCCTGCAAGATAACTTCGCTGTCATATTTTAAAACCTTCATTAGCTTATTCTTAAACTCATCTTTTGACCGCAATATCTCCACACCTAGTGAAGAGCCGCCTCTTCTTGGCTTCAAAACAGCCCCAGAAGCACTAGCTTGGCCCCTTCTCGAGTATTGAGTTATTAACTCGGTCTTAGGGACAGCCAGGCCTGATTTTTTGAATATCTCATAACTCAACCACTTATCCATTCCCAGGTAAGATGCGGCCGCGTTTGAACCGGTATACGGCACGCCTACAAGCTCTAAGATTGTTTGTATGACCCCGTCTTCACCAACCACTCCGTGAAGCGCGTTAAAAACAACATCAAACTTTTTAAGTCCCGCCGGGAACTGTGTTTTCTTTCCGCCAACTGACAATCCCCAATCTTTAGACAGAATGGCCTTGTATGGTGAAAACTTTTTGCGATCCAGCGTATTAAAAACATTCTCCCCGGTACTTAAAGAAACGTCATGCTCAGATGACGGACCTCCCATTAATACCCCGATTTTTATCTTCTTGCCCATAAATATGATCAAACGGCCAGTAGGCCGTCATTCAGAAATTAATACATATCCTGACCAAAATCAAATTATGGATTTTTTGAAATCCTCGATCATGGACGTATCTTCGGCATTGACTCCATACATTTCAGCAAGATGCAAAGAGGCCCAGTCTGCTGTCAGAAGAGAACTCAGGATCTTCTTCCACTTCGAATCCCCCTCTATTTCAACTATCTCTGCCGAGAATCCCCTGTCTTGGTAAAGCTTGGCAGTCACATCGAATCTTTTCTGTATGCGGTCATCGTCATCGCTGTCTTTGAGAAAAATGAACTGCAACTTATCTGCCAGCAACTTCTTGCTCGATTCTGAATCAAGACCGGCCATCTCAGTATGATTAAGCTCTGGAAATACATTATATGATACTGGGGTTTTAGCGCTCTCGTTAAATTTAACTTTCCAGCAGTAGACAAGGGGTGAATTTGTTCTCGAAGAATATATTACTGGAATTTTATCTTTTAATTTCTCCGCTATCTGTTTCCCTTTTTCTTCGTAATCAGCCGGATCAAATGATCCCGCCAATGATTTAAGATCTTTTAATGCATTCTCCTCACTGAATGCTTTTGCCATAGCCATAAGGCTAAGGCCAACGGCAAAGCGAGGATGTACCCCGATATCAGGCATCAGAACATGTGGCACGTTGTTTTCTTTTGCCATGTCTAATAACTTGCCACCGGTAGTTATGGCAACCATATCCAGCTTTCTTTCCAAGGCTACATTAAAAGCATCGAGTGCCTCTTCTGTCTTGCCTGAATACGAACTAACAATGACCAATCGGTCTTTTAGATCTCCCTCTGGCAAGCCATAATCCTTGTGTATTAAAACATCCAGCTCAGGCTTCCAGATCTGAAATAGCCCAGGCGTTAGGTTGGAACCGCCCATGCCGACAACCACAAATTTATCTTTCGTCTTAAAATTATCCGCATTTTCTATCTGCGGCTCGTACTCCAATTGTTTAGAAAAGCTTTCTATTGATTCTCTAGCCATGTGCTAATTCTACCAATCGCCTTGCTTTGAGGCAAATGAAAAGGGCGATCCGAAGATCGCCCTCAGAGAAGCTGATGAATCAGCTCTCTTTGCTGCTGGCACTACGCTTATGAATGCCGGAGACAGCGACGCCACGGGTCGTAGGAATCCCATGCGACTTTTTGTTGTTGCGCTTGCGGCGCAGCTTCGTAACGTGGTGCTCGCCATGCTTGCCCTGAATAGGGCAACGGCCTTTCTTGTGACGATCACCCCCGCTTTTACAGGGTCGACGACAGTTAACGCACACTCCCATGCTACACCTCCTAGCTGACGGTCCCGGACAGGACAATCCGGTCATTCTCCGGATCATCCGCAAGAAACACTACAGAAAAATTGGCGCCGGACGGCCCGCCGCGAGCGGCGTCAACTGCCGCGTCGTAAGACTTGAGCGGATCGGTCCGCGAAACGTTGCTGTTGCGAATGAAGAATGTCATCCACATTGCGTGTCTCCTTTCAAAAAAAGAGCAAGTGCTTGCTCTAATTTACAGGATAATTAATATCTGTCAAGGTTACTTTTTACCATTGTCTTCATCTTTTATCCTAAAAATCTTATGCCAAAATCCCGGACTATCCACGATAAGTTCACCGACAATTGCGAACGGTATCACCACCAAAAAAGTAATCCAAACAATATCAAATGTAATATCGGCCTCTGTGGCGAATTTAATGGCTATCAGATCTTCGATCAGACTTACAATGAGACCGAAGATGATAAATTCCAGTATTCTAAACTTTTTTCTGTGGGTCATGGTTAGTTTGCCAATTCGTAACTGTTTTGCTGCTCAACCAGAGCCGGATCCTTAATATTTTCCGACCACTTGAAGAATAGGTATACGAAGACAACCATGGTCAAAAGAAATCCGATAATACGAAGCAATATCTTTATCTGCCTCATATGTCCGCGTATTTCCTGAGCTCTTTCTTCTCGGTTTTCCATGAATATATTTTAACCAATTATCCGGAAATATGGAACTACAGAAATCTATTGATCAATTCCTCGTAAAATCTAAGTCTAGATAAGGACTCGGTAATAAAGCTAAACACTCTGGAGAATTGGTCGCTCACTAACAGTACTCCCAGTATCACTAGAAAAACTCCAGCAACAACATTAACCACGCGCAACAGCCTATCCCATCGCCCGAAAGCGGTAAATGCTTTGCCGATAAAAAAAGCGGTAAGCAAAAAAGGTAGGGCTAAACCAATAGAGAACATGATTAAGAGAAATGTGCCTTGAGCGACAGTGGCAGTACCGGTCGCCAAGAGTAATATGGCCCCCAGCAACGGACCTACGCAAGGAGACCAACCCAAAGCGAAAAGGATGCCGATCACAAATGAGTTTAGTCCGGAAGCTTTCTGGAAAAGTTTCGCTACTCTGATCTGCTTTTCAGCGCTGAGCCAGCTTATCTTCAGCCAGCCGATAAAAAACAGCCCGAAAAGTATTACTAGTATCCCGCCCACTCTCTGGATTACCATTCTGACTAGTTCTAGTCTTCCCAAGAAAGAAAAGAAGACCCCGAAGAGTACGAAAACAAGAGAAAAACCCAGAACGTAGAAAACGGCGTTACTGAACACTCGGAACCTAACGTGTGCGGCATTACCACGCATCAGCTCTTCCTGTCTGGCACCGGCGATCACGGCCAAAAACGCCGGTACCAAAGGCAAGGTGCACGGCGCAAAGAATGTGAATACACCGGCGACAAAAGAAGAAACTATTAATGCGGCACTGGAATCAAACATATCTAGAACCAAAGTTTAATGGAGCCTCCACTGGTTAGCAATATGACGATGCTTGAAACCAAAAGCATGAAGTCAAATTCCCAACCGGTCATTTGATCAGCTTTGAATGGAACTTTCCATTTAAATACCTTGAAAGATATTGCTCCGAGCATAACTACCATCAAACCCAAAGCAGACCACTGGATCAAAACACCGGTTATTAGACCGAGTGCCGAAAGGCTTTCTACTAATGCTAGGAGTAGGACAACGAGAACAGGCATTCCCGTTCCGGCGGCTATCCCCCGTAATTTACCGAACTTGGGCAAACCATGAACTAAAAATACGGCTGCAACGGCAAGTCGCAACAAGAATATGCCCAAATCCGGATTCATCGGAAAATCTATCATGAATCCACCTCCTTTCCTTCAGCAAGATACTTTTTGATTTTCTTTTTCATTCTCACCCACCATGCCCATCTTTCTCCAAATACCATATCTATACCGATCAAGAGTATAATCGAACCCGGAGTAAAAGGTGTCAGGATTATTACCAGACCTAGCAGGATTAAAATAACTCCCAGAAATTTTTTATAGAAAACCCTCATAGCTGAATTATATCAGATCTTGTTTAAAGTATTAAAAAAGCCGCGTAAACGCGGCTAGAGATTTGGACATTAGCCCATAAATCTCGTTTTGATAAGCTCTTTGGCAATGGTTAGAAGTTGGACCTCGCTGGTCCCTTCAAACAATCTCCAAACTCTGATATCCCTGAAAAACATCTCCACGGGATATTCAGACATGAAGCCTGAGCCACCATGCAGCTGGACGGCTGTGTCCACTGCTTTGAAAGCATGCTCCGTCGCCATGTATTTGACCATGGCGGCCTCATTTCTAACATCAAGGCCTCGGTCAATCTTCCAGGCGGCATCATAGACCATACACTCAATCATGTATTTGATTGTTTCCATCTCCGCCAGTTTGAACTGTGTGTTTTGCTTCATCCACATCGGCTCTCCGAATAGAGGTCGGTCCTTGGCGAAAGCAATTGATTCGTCCATGGCTCTTCGAACCACTCCGATAGTACTGGCGCTCAACATGATCCGAGAATTATTAAAAGTCCTCATGACCATTTTGAAGCCCTGCCCCACGTCACCGACCAGGTTATTGTCCGGGACGAACATATCATCCATGGCAAAGTTGCTGGTGCAGGAAGCGTGAAGTCCCATTTTCTTTTCCGTTTTGACAATACTAAAACCTTTATCGGCCGTGTTGATGACAAATGCGGCCAAAGCCTTGTTACCACCCATACTGTCTGTCTGGGCAATGATGATGATGAAATCGGCAATCTTGGCGTTGGTAATGAATTGTTTCGCTCCGTTGATGATCCAGCCACCGTCTACTTTCTTGGCTTTGGTCTTCATGGCACCGACATCCGAACCAACACCGGGCTCGGTCGTGGCCAGCGCACCGATTAGCTTGCCCTGAATTCCAGGCACCAGATACCGTTGCTTCTGGTCTTCACTACCAAAAAGATTGATGAACTCGCAAGCCAGGCTCACATGAGCTCCAAACGTCAAAAGAGTGGAAAGATGTACATAGCCCAGCTCATCGGCAACTACGGACAAGCCGACATGACCAAAGTCCATACCGCCATATTTCTCGGGGAAGCTGGTACCGAAGAGCCCGAGCTCAGCCATCTTGCCAATCATGTCTTTTGGCACTTCTTTGTTTTCTTCCATCCAGGCAACTCTTGGCTGAATTTCATTCTTGGCAAATTCCCTAACCGTTTGCCTTAGGAGTTGTATGTCATCACTCTCCCAGGGCGGAACGGCTACAGTGGTTGAAATTTCTTTTGGTTTTTCAGGTTCTATCTTTTTCTTAATGAGTGGCGACTTGGCTAGGCCACGTTTAGCGGATTCAGAAGTTACGACTCGCATGAAAGCATTCTGCTCATTGACCAGTCTGACTTCCCAACCGTGAGTTTCTAGCCCTTGCTGGACGAGTTTTACAATAGCACCGACTGCGTCCGGAAATTCTTTGGATCGAGCTTCAACAAATGCCTTGAGCTCTAAATTTTCATCCAGTTTTTGCTGGAAATCATAGGATACTGCTAGCACGAAAGGATGAGTCTTCCTGGGAAGCGCCTGGGGATTTCTAGCTAGATCCTTCACAAAACGGACCATACTCCCAGAATCTGCAACTTCTTCATCAACCAAACCAATATCCCTAGCTTTCGCTGCAGTAATTGGATTGCCGCCAATGAGCATTTTCAAAGCGATCATGGGCTCTACCAAGAAAGGCAACACTTGAGTACCGCCCATACCGGGCATGATACCCAAGCTGATTTCCGGTTGTCCAAGTTGAGCCTCGATTGTGGCTATACGATAGTCACAGGCCATAGCAATCTCGTTGCCACCGCCCAAACAGTATCCATTAATTGCTGCCAAGACAGGCTTCTTACACTTGAGTATGCTGTAGATTACCGCATTAGCCCTTGCCAAAAGTTCCCGACCGAGTTTTTCATCACCGCTCTGGGCAATATCCCAGATTCGATTAACATCGGCACCAGCGGAAAAGTGACCCTTGCCGGTGATGATGATAGATTCGACGCCGAAATCTTCCGCCAATTCGTTTATGGCAAAAGTCAGTTGTCCAAATACCTCATCATTGAGGGTATTGTATGGCGGGTTATTGATAATGACCGTAGCAAAATTGTCTTCACGTCTGATCTCTACCAGTTTTGACATAGGTTTCCTCCTTTACCAGTCTTCCTCATCTTCAAAGAATTTATTCTCGCCCTTGGTAACCATTTCCTCAAGTATTGCCGGGGGAATAAACCTGTCGGCATATTGTGAAGAATCCCTAGCCTGCTTTGACATCTCGAGGAGGTCAGTCAGGCCCAAGGTATTTTGGATATAGTGCAAAGGACCTTCATCTCTGGCCAACGGCCAGTTAATGCCATGCCGGCAACCCTTCTCAATGTCTTCTGGCGTTGCGATGTCTTCTTCAAGGCAGCGCAGAACTTCCAATAACTGACCGGCTAGCATCCTGTCAAAGCCATCATCAAGAGAAAGATTTCTTCGGTCAGTAAAATTGTCTTCCACAATCTTCACAAGTTCCTCATCGCTGCCATTGTTGTAGAAACCGGCACCCGACTTGTTTCCCAATCGACCCAAATTGAAAAGGATCTCAAGGATCGGCGCAGGTTTCATCCTGTCGCCGTAAGCCAGGTGGAGTATCTTGGCAACTCCGAAAGCGATATCGATGCCGATATAGTCCAGAAGCTCGAATGGCCCCAGAGGCCAGCCGAAAGCTCTGGCTCGATTATCTATCTCTTTGGCGCCAAGGGTAGTCTCGCAAAGTAGCAATCCTGCTTCGTTAGGGCCGGGTAATAGAACTCTGTTGACTAGAAAGCCGGGACACTCTTTCACTTCAATTGTGTGTCTCTCTAGGGTTTGCTCGACTAAATTCTTTACAACTTGAAAAGTGTGTTCAGAAGTGGGCTTGGCCCTGATCAACTCAACCAAATTTCTCCTAACCGGAGGGTTGAAAAAGTGAGCACCCATAACTTGCCCGGGGCGGCTAGTGGCTTTCGCCATTTCCGACACAGATAAAGACGACGTATTACTAACGATCAATGCATCCGGTTTTACCCAGACATCGATCTCTCTGAAAACATCTTCTTTCAAGCTGGGGTCTTCCGGTACAGCTTCGATAACAAGATCCGCATCCTGGATGTCACTAAATTCAGTCGTAACCGAAATGCGATCTTTGGCAAACTGCGGACTTGGGCAAAGAAGTTTTGGACCGGCCTTGTCGATCTTTTCGAAGATCGACTCACGAGCCCTAGAAGAAAGATCTACGTTTGTCTCTTTGACGATAGTGTAAACGCCCTTTTGTGAGGTAAGCAAGGCGATGCCTCTGCCCATTACACCGCCGCCGACAATGGCTACTTTCCTGATTCTGTCAATCGCCATTTCAGCCTCCGTTTATTAGGTTTTTAAGCTGCTTTCCGTTGATATATTCGGTAATATAATCTCAGATTGGGCATATTTTGTCAAAGAAAAAAGGGCTATTTAGCCCTTTCAATGATCCCGCACAGTGCTTGGCCGCCACCAACGCACAAAGATACAACCGCATACCTTCTCTCATATGCTTTCAGAATGTCGACAGCTTTTACAGACAAGATAGCGCCAGAAGCTCCGACAGGATGCCCCAAAGCAATTGCTCCGCCCCAAACATTCAGTTTTTCGTCCGTAATACCCAGAGCGTCTCTGCAGGCAATCATCTGGCCGGCAAATGCTTCGTTGATCTCGAAGAGGTCAACTTCGCCCATCGGAATGTTAGCCCGCTCGAGAGCTCGAGGTATGGCATAGATCGGCGCTTCGCCCATCAGATCAGGTCCGCAACCTGCTTTATCATAATCAACGAAATATGCTTCCGGCTCCACCCCCAGTTCCTCCGCTAGATCAGCATCGATCAGAACCATCGCTGCCGCTCCATCGGACAAAGGACAAGAGTTAAACGCCGTCACAGTCCCTTCGCCATAGTATGATGTTTCAATCTTTATCTTCCCCCTGCTAAAATCGGGGTAATTTTGAGAAACAGCGGTGATATCCGGATTCATGAACAGGGGTACGGCAGCCTGAGCTTTTTGCTCGATAGAGGATAGCTGCCCATTAATACATTCGTCCTTTCCAAAGATCTTGGCATCAGCCAAATGTTTGTTGCCACTCTTCCCGTCATTAAATATTCTTTCTATCTCAACAGGTACGATCTGGGAGTCGAATCTTCCCTCTTCTCTGGCCTCAAAAGCTTTTCTATGAGAGTCTACTGCGAATCTGTCCTGCATCTCGCGGGTAATGCCATATTTCTTAACTACATTCTCGGCAGTACGACCCATCATTTGGGAAACGATGGGATCCGTTAAACCCTGCCAAAGACCATCGGTAAGACGGGTATGGCCTAGGTTGAGTCCGGAACGCGCGCCCTCAATAACGTACGGAATCCGAGACATGTTTTCCGTACCGCCAACGAGGAATATTTTTCCTCGACCGGCAGCCCACATGTCCATGGCGGATGCCATAGCCTGAAGGCCTGAGGCGCAATTCCGCTGGACTGTGAATCCTGTGACTTCCTTGGGAACTCCGGCTAGCAAAGCTGCCACCCGAGTAATATTAGGTGCATTCATCGGTTGGCCGACATTACCGGCGATAACTTCGTCGATCCTATCAATCGGAATACCCGATCTTTTAATCGCTCTTCGAAAACAGATAGCTAGAAGATACTCTGCCGGCGCATCTTTAAGACTTTTGCAAAAAGCCCCGATTGGAGTTCTGACCGTACCAGCTATGGCTAAGCGTCTCATCTCGTCTTTCTCCTATACATGTAAATGTTCTTATTTAAAACGTAGTCTTTTCTAATATTCACGTCAACAAAAAACGGGGATTTCTCCCCGTCATTACTGAGTATTTGCCCGAACCGCGCCGGTCCACTCGTCCCCTGTTTCCAGAGGGTGGTCAAACCAGATACGAGCACTAGCAACGTCGCACATATGGCAGAAAGCGGCCAAAGGATTCATGACTCTTCCCGCGCTGGAATAGTCTCTATTCTCACCCTCAACATACTTGAAGGCATTCATCTGCTCTGGCGTTAATCTAATCCCGTATCTCATAATCTTCCTGGCGCGGAAACTGTGTTGAGCTTCCTTATCTTTTAGAGTCCTGGTGAATCGAACGCCACCATCTCCGTTAGCTTCATACTTCCACGGCTTTTCAAGATCATGCAGGAAAAGGATCAAGAGAGCGTCTGAAAGCGAAAACGGCAATTGTCTCTTTCCATTCAGGACAGTATAAAGCACGACGGCTATGTTCATCACCTCGATCAAGTGGTCAAGGTATCCGCCAGGCCAAGCTTGATGATTCTTGCGAGCTCCCCTAGCCTGCATAAAAATATCCAGATTATCCTTTAGAATCTTCTTGCAGATCTTTC
>JBBEDS010000012.1:14947-24013 GCA_040881175.1 Minisyncoccota bacterium
CTAGCCTGCATAAAAATATCCAGATTATCCTTTAGAATCTTCTTGCAGATCTTTCTGTTAGGCGGATCTATCAGCTTAAGTGCTTCATTAAGTGTCAGGCGTTTTTTATCCATTTTTTCTCCTCTCATTCTAATACTGGAACAATATTGATGGTGCCGTCCCAATAAACTGGAAGGCTGGCTACGATGAACTGTTTAGCTTTGAAGCCTCCCTCAACCATGTCGGCGACAGTCATATTATTAGCTGCGGACTCCAGCACCCTTCTTATCTGCTCATGCAAGTTTTCCGTAAAGATAGGCACATTACATAACCTAATCTTGCTATGCATGATCTCTTCAAAGGGTACGCTCACTCTGCCATTAGCTATCACTTTGACGGACATATCCTGGCAATTGAGCCAGAGGTCCTCAAAAGAAAATATGGTCTGCTGTTTGATCTCTTGGATGTCATATTCAAAGAATGGCCAAATCCAGAACTTTTCCTCTGGATAGAGTATCTTCTTATCAACGACTGCTAGACAATTCTTCCTAGCCCTGCAAGGGGTCCAGATTAGCAATACGCTAAGTAGGAAATATGCGAATGATCCTAGCATGAGATTGATTATGATCTGCTCGTGCTCCACAGGCATATTAGATATCCTGAGAACAGGCATTATGACAACACAGAAACCGCTAATCGCAGCTACGGCACCCATCGGTGCGCTAAATAGGCAAGGAAGGGCCATCTTTAGCTCCCAGCCCTCAGTGCGGTTAAGGTTATATTCCAAACCATTATGGAACATGAACATGGCAACGCTGAACCAACAGATGGTTGAAGACAGCACCAGCCATGAATAGTCCATTGGAACTTCATGGTTGACGGACACCTCGTGCCGCAAGAATATGCCGATCGCATAGATGAGTAACCAAGCAGAGAATGGCTCCCATTGAAATCTTTTATTCACGTTAGCCTCCCTTCGGTATTTAAGAGTAAAAGAGCTTGTCTAGAAAATACGACCTTTTTGCTTAAAGGTCAATAAAAACGGGGCTTAACGCCCCGCTTGATTACTATATATTTACTTGGAAGTTTGTATCGCTCGGAAAGCGTTCCTCAATAATATGTTTATCCGGCGCCGGGTTGCCGTCATCCGGCTCTGAGGTAATGACTATGAAGCTATACTCAGACCTGTCGCCTTCTGTCACAAAATCAATAGTAGCCGTCTTAGTTTGCGAATCATATGTCATTTTACCCGTAGAGAAGAAATCTCCTGTCGCGGGATTCTTTACCATCCAACCTTCGTAAAAATCAGTGCCGGGAAGTTCAGGCATGTTATGAGCAATAACTCTGTGGTATGTTCTACCGCCAAAAACAGCTACCCAGGCAGTACCGGTCGCCCCGGAATTAGCTACATCCTTCAGAGTTATTGATGGAGCTCCAACAAATATTACGTCCTTGAGTTCGTCTTCCTCTATTACGTTATCCATAGGAGTTGCTGATTCTTGAGGTGTTTCTTTAGTTACCGGTTTTTTAACGAATAGAAACCAACCGACGACTACAATTATAACTAGAGTTATACTAATCCAAAAAGTTTTCATATGTTTAAAAATAAATAATAAGGGCCATGAAAGCCCTCATTATTTATTAGACTGTTACGATCTTAAAATACATTATTTAGAGAGAATCGAGGCCCTGATCAATACTATCGAATTCTGCATCCAGGTCGCCTATGTCGATGTTGTCTACCTCTAATATCACTTCCTGCACTTCTGGATCAACGCTCTCAGTCGGTGTTGGCTGCAATCCTGCCTCTTGTTTGGAATCTTTGAGCCAGAACCATAGACCGACTAATACCACGACAGCAACTATTAGAAGCCAATACGGGGTTTTTTTATGATCCGAAGACGCATACATCATACTGTCAGGAGAGCCCGTAGGCTGCTGAGACATATTTGTATTGTTTTGATTTGAATTTTCCATAGAATTTTAGAGAAAAATTATTCTTCTGAGTTTTCGGTAGCTTCCGGCGTCGACGTCGGGGAAGCATCGCCTCCATTATTGGCTGCGGCGATTCTAACCTGTTGAGCCAAGACTGTAGCGACATTCTTTACGGCTGAATGAGCATTTCTAAGAGCAGCTACTACTACAGATAAGTCATCATGCAACTGCTGTCTTGCCCCACCCACATCATTACGAAGATTATCTTCGGTAGTTACCTCTATAGTATATGTCTTGCCGGATTGAGCCTCTATGGCCGCGTAGGCTCTATCGATAGCAGCTGTCGCGGAAGCTATGGCCTCCCTTACCGGAGTTACGTCAACTCCGCGGGCTTCAAAATCGCTAGCTTTTTCTTGAAGGTTTTCCAGAACTCCTTCGAGTCTTTTAAGAATGTCTGTATAGTGATTGAGCAGTCTTTCATTTAAGGCATCCATCTGCTGATCTATCCTTTCTACCGCCTCTCTTTTGCGCTCGTCTCTAACCTGCTCAAGGCGCTCTTTAAGCTCCTCCCTTTTCTGATCAATCCTGGTCTTTAACTCTTCTCTTTTCTGATCAATCATCTCCCTGGCTTCTTCGCCACGCTCTTTTACGGCATCAATTTTTTCTCGAGCCTCAACTCTTAACCTTTCCTGGTTAACACGAAGCGCTTCTCTTGCCTGGTCAGTTCTTTCCTGTACGTTTCCGCGTACCTCATCTATCGTGTCCCGAACATTCTCCTTAACTTCTGTCCGAATATCTCTAACTTCCGTCTTTAAACGGTCCTGTTCTCTGACTGGAGTCGGAGAGACTACAGGGCTAACCTCGCTATTGGTGGTATTAGAACCCTCCTGGGCATGCGCCCAAGAAACCGCCAAAAACATACTCATCGCCAATAAAGTGGCTAAAATTTGTTTTTTATTCATAATATTTTAATTATATACCCCTTATCCTGCATGACAATGCCATTTGTGGATAGAAAAACACCTCCAAAATCGGAGGTGTTTTTCGTAGATTAGAGTTGGCTTAATCTTCTAGATCAGGCTTTCGTCTAATCAGGTTAAATACGACATAACCTATGACTAATATTACCAATACCGCAATTAGTATTTTAATAATCTGTGCATTGAAGAAGTCAGCCACCTGATTAATAGCAGCTACACCGCTGACCTGGGGAGAGGCTAGTACTTCTCCTTGCTCTGAGGTTGGCTGATCCTCAGACTCTTCTCCTAGGTTATCTCCATCCGTGTTCTGGTCAAAAGCTATTACTTCTGGCTCAAGCTGCGTGGGTACAGGAGTTGGCGTCGGGGAGTTCAAAAGCTCAGGGGTTGGAATTGGTGATGGTGTCGGAGTAGGGTTTCCAAGGAACTGCAAGCCTACGACGCCTCCACCGCCCGAGCTACTACCTTCTTCTGCTGGAGGTGGAGTTACTGCGGCGTAATATGAAGCTTTAACAGCCTGGAATGAACAGATTCCTCCGGTAACAAAACAAGCAGGTTCAACAAGGCCATCTGTCTCCCAACTGATACCATCGCGAGAGCGAAAAATATCCAGTGTTTGTCCATCAAATTCTGTACCAACAAAAATATCTATATCTATTGGCTGAGTAAACTCTAGGGTTACATCTTCAAGACCCCACTGTAGAACACCCCTTGTAACTGATCCGGATTTCACAGTAAAGGAGCTGGTAGTTACCTCATTAAAGCTCAGGTCATTTGCCTGAAGATCTTGGTTATCTAGACGAGAGATCTTAGTTCCCTCCTTTAAAGTAACTCTGTTTACCGATGAGCTGGCTATCTTTATCTCAATATTTTGGGCAACAATAACCTTGGCAGGGGCAGATGAGCTTGCCGGTTGTGGCACAAAAATGTTCTCCGTCACTAGCGTAGAAAAATCTGAAGGGGTTACTACTACCTTGGTTATAGTATAGGTAAATGTCGATATGGGAGAAGAGTATCCCTCATCCAAACAGCCGATAACATTTATCGTTTTTGTTAAGAATATTGAAACTTGTGATTCGAAAAGTGTACTGGTTGAACAGTTCGGAGTTGTGCCATCAGTTGTGTAGTAAATAGAGTCGGCGCCGTCTGAAGATAATGAAATCTGCAACTCCCCCAAAAACCCTGGGGCTGATTCTGCTAGAGGAGAACCGGGAAGAAATATAACATTCTCTACATCTCCATCAATTATTACGCTTCCATAACCCAGAATCGCAGTATCATTTCCATTGCCGCCAGAAATATTACCAAAGTTATATTCTCCTACTTGAATCTCGTCATCTCCGCCGTTTAGGTCAATACTGCCAATATTTTGGTCGGCAATGATAACCTTGTCATCACCATTTCCAACTGACACAACGCCCTTGTTATTGCTGCCTATTTCGATAAGATTATCTCCACCGCTACCATCAACATCACCTTCGTTATTGTTACCAACGGTTATGGTGTCGTCTCCATTACCAGCAAATATTTCATCTTTATTAGCGTCTCCAATCTCTAGAATATTATCTCCTCCGCCAATGTCTATTTCACCATGGTTATCTCCACCTATAGTCACGAAGTCATCACCGTTACCAGCAGAAATACCATTACCATTATTGTCACCTACCGTAATAGTATTATCCCCGCCATTGCCATCAATTTCTCCCTCATTGTCATCTCCGATGATTATAGTGTCGCTGTTATTACCGCCCAAGATATCTCCCTGGTTATTATTTCCTATAATTATGACATTACTATCGCCTCCGCCATCAACTTCCCCGATGTTATTATCACCTACGAGGATGCAGTCATCGCCATTTTTACCGTCTATTGATTGAAAGTTGTTTTCACCTGTGAAAAATATAAAGTCATTATCATTTGTTCCTGTCCCGCCGGATATGGCAACGTCTATGAAGTTAGTAAACTCTATACCAACACACGCCTCTGGTATAGACGGGGTGGTATTTATAGGCTCCACCTCACCAGAAAGACTAACTTTTAGTTGTGGGCGACGGTCTGTCTGTTCATCCTCGCTAGAACTGAATTGGCCATCGAAGGTTGCCGAATCACTTTCCAGACCGTCACGCAAAAGCCAGCCATAGTTTTGATATGTATTATTTAGAAACGCTTCAATATCTTCAGTAACATCCAGCTCTATCCATTTTCCATTTTGAGTCGGAGTACCAATGCTGGTCGAATATTCTAGGGCAAGACTCGGCTGGTTATTCCACCTGACTCCAAGAATCTGTCCTCCATCTAATTCATTCCAAGGAGACGTAACTCTGTAAAGCTCATACGTTCTTGCTACATTTGACGGCTTACTCTCCATAAAGAGACGCAGGAAAGCCGACTCAACATCACTATTGTCAGGTATCGCTAAAAGAGAGAACTGAATAAGCGTACGCCAATCTCTTGGGTTCTCTTGGTTATCTGGATTTCTTGAACGTACATGCAGCTCTTTCTTGTCGCCAAAGTTATCTTCATCTTTATCAGCTTCGATGTATGAGTCTTTAATTGCGGACAAAACTAGCTCATTACCATCATCCAGGCTTTCTTCGTCGACATCTTCACTGTTCACCAATACGAAAACTGTAAAGTGATTTAAATCACGAATCGTAATTATATTCTGAACTTTCTCCTTTGTCTGTTCTACATTTTTAGCTTCATCTAGCTCATCCTCCGAATCGGCATATTTTACTCCAACATTTTCATTTATTGAATTAGCGGGCAGCGGCAAAGTTAAATCGTATTCAAAAGTACCATTTTCCATGGTTGAGGTAACCTCATATGCAGTATCTGAAATAGCGCCAAGCTCCTCCTGATCTTCAGCAGAAAGTTTTACTTCGCGCACCGTAATAGTACCGGACTCATCAGGCAATGAGGTAAATGTAATAGTTACTGCCTCATTCTGAGGAGCCTTGTAAAACGTATCGATTTGGACATTTTGAGTAGAAATGGCACTGCCGTCATCATTTAAAGTCCAGGGCGAAACTAAGGTAACCATAGCTGGGCCAGTAGATCCGCTGCTTTCCTGTGTAACTTCAATCTCAACCGGCTCTATAGCATCGGCCACATCCTCAACTTCAGGAGTAATTTCCTCTTCTTCGATGATCTCTTCATCCTCGGAGGTGTTGATATTAGATTCATCTATTACAAATTCCTCAGTTTCCACCGGAGCTAATTCCTCCTCCATGACTTCGTCAGGAATGATCTCTTCTACAACCTCAGCAAGAATTTCTATAGACTCAATTTCAACGGGAGAAGGAGTAGATTCTTCAACGACAGTTTCCACAACTGCGTCAGTCTCAGTTATCTCATCGGCGAAAACCGGAGAAGACAAGAAGACCGGACCCATGACCAGACTTGAGACAACGGTCAAAGCAAAAAGAATCCTGATAGATTTCAGGAAACTTTTCTGGGATATTTTCTTACCTAAGGGGATGATAATCATCATATAGATAGGTCACTTTTTATACATAAATACTAGCATATTTATTGAGTTTTGTCAATTTAGCTCTTTTTACCCATTTTATCCCATAGACGCTTGATAGAATGGTCTACAAATGAGGCTCTAAATAGGTCCTTTTTGAAGTATAGGTAGGCCACTATTACAGCCGGGAAAAGACTCAGGATCGGGTTGATCAGAAATCCTATCACAACCATCAGAGCATTCAGCCATATCGCCCATCTTTGTTTTCGATATAATCCGTAAGCTATGAGTATGAATAATAGTCCGGCAACCAGTCTGAGGATATAGAAGCTTAAGCTCACGCTTGCGCTGTCAAAAATATCAGCAAAGGCGCTGCCGACGATGCTAAGCCCTCCTATCAATGTAAAAAGTACTATCAGCTTGATAGGCAAAGGCAGATTACCAAGTGGCAAATTGATCTGCAGGTCCTTGGCCACCTCTTCCACTTCTTTCTCAACCTCTTCCTCTACTTCTTTCACCTTTACCTCTGGCATATTTTCTTTTTCTTCGTCCATTTTACTCTTCCTTCCTAAAAATCCTTAATAAATAGTGGGATATTAGGATAACTACTATAGTAATAGCTGCCGCATAAATAAATTTGGCAATAATGGTATTGCTGGCTTTGGGAAATAGCGTATCTATCAGGCCGCGGATGGCATCATTCCAGGCCAGACCGGCCACCAAACCGAAAGCGGCTACCATGTACCCCAAGGTCCTCTCTCTCAATTCCTTTTTGACTTTAGATACCTCTTCTTTTATATGATCATGCCTCATTTCATCCATATTTTTAATTATACCAACCCATGTATATACTTCAATTGACATACGAGGCTTGAAATAGAACAATTAGGTAAGATAAAGTTCGTTTACATGAGGTGCCGAAATGACAGAAAAAGAAATTATGGAAGTCGTCGGCAACAACTGGGTTGAGCAGAAGGAGGAATCCAGAAAGGGCGAAGATCCTATCGTCCTCTCAGTTGAGGAAATAGGAGCCCATTTAATCATGAGGGCTGCAATCAATATGCCAGAGCTTCCTCCGGAGGAACGGCTACAAGAACTCTTACGAATTAACAGGGCTAGGAGCAAACTCTCCTACTTTGTGGGTATCAGACAAGAGAAGACAAGGCTATCTCTAATTCAGTTCAAAAACCTGGGGCTGCTGTACAAGGCCTGGGAATGCATAACCCAGTATCTTCACGACCATTACGAAGAGCCCTGGCTGGAAGAACTGAAAAAGGAAGCCACGAAAGAATCGCTGAAAGACATATCCAACGGCGCAGCCCTAACTTTGGCTTCCTACGTCCAACAGCTAACCGATACTAGACAAATGGCATTGGTCTTAGACGACTTTGAAAAAATGGATAGGGTGTTCACGTACTTCACAGAACTCGTACTGGGCAAAGAGCTCTTCATTAAATTTCGAAAAGAATTCAACGAGGCGATGACCATACTACGGCGCCTGCAACCCAATATGCATAAGGAGCAGAACAGTGCTCCAAATTAAAAAACCTCCCATAAGGAAGGTCCCTAACCCAGTCAACCCTGGGTTTTTTGATCTAAATGCGTAAACTTGCAAGAGATCTTGATGCCATGATCAAGCAAGTGCTTCATCAGAAAATCAAAGCACTCCGAATCTGAGCCGATATATTCTGGCGGACAGATGCCTTTTTTACTGAATTTTCCACTCAAAATCATCTTCGCCACTCCGGTAGCGGTGTAACCGGTAGTTCTAGCCATGGAGCTAATCCTCGTCTTGCGATCATACCTGTCTAGCAAACCATACTCTAACTTTGATCGCCGTTGATTCGCGCTATCTTTGCCGTGGGCTATGATTTCAATTCTCATCAAAGTCATTTCTTCCTCGTCTTCTTGAAGACGCCAGTTAGCGAACAAGACCCTGGAAGTGAACTGGTCGGGCCTAACCTGAACCCCATGAACATCCAAGGGCTGATGATCGAAAAATCCAGACTCCTGAAGAACTCTGATATATTCTCTATGTCCCGGATAGCGAAGAGTCTTTTCGGTCATATTCGGAACCTTAGTGGTCCGGATAAGAGTGCGCAGACCATCAGTATTAAAGGCCTCGAGTGTTCCAACCTGATCGAAATGAATTAGCTCAGGCTCAGACAAGGCTGGAATAATATCGACCTCGCCGCCCCTTACGCGTTTAACTGGCCGGGTATACTCTTCTATTACATCACTGGGGGCAAAAGGCGCCCTGTACTCCCAGGGCCATTTTCTAACAACTGGCAAACCGCCGACAAAACATTTGAAGCTCTCGACTTCCGATGAAGAGACTGCTTGGCCTAAAAGCATGTTGCTCAACCCGGGAGCAACCCCGCAATCGACAACAACTGTGCAACCTTTTTCCTTGGCCAGCTCATCCAATTCGAACGGATCACTATTGGAGAAACTGATATCGACTACATCAATACCACTATTGATTAATGCCGCCAATATCACAGACCCCATCACGCTGGGCAGTGCCAAGATAACTAAGTCGGTACTACCAGCGATTAAATTGAGTGTTTTTCCGTCAGATATATCTGCTCTCACCGCACTTACTTCCGGACATCTGTTGCGGAGATCTACTAAAGAGCCTTCGTTAATATCCACTGCAGTTACCCGATACCCTGAACTCAAATCTATGGCTATTGCCTTTCCTAT
>JBBEDS010000012.1:24113-25823 GCA_040881175.1 Minisyncoccota bacterium
CGGTTTATGGCCTACCTGCGGAAAGGACATCATCTGCACAGCGTCCACTACTATGATGCCGTCTGGCCCGATAGCGAAGAGCTCCAAAGCCGACACGATGGCCAGGTAAGATTCTTGAACGCTCTTCGCCGCTACGGATTCAAAGTATGGACGAAGAGTGTAGTAGAGCACTACGACGCCAAATCCGAACAGACCGTCATGAAGGGCAACATAGACGTGGAGCTGGCCGTAGATGCGATGACCTTGTGCTCGGCAGGAAGAATAGACGAACTGATCCTTTTCTCCGCTGATGGCGACTTCTCATATATGCTTGACCGCCTTCATTTTCTATACGGAGTCATCACTACCGTTATCGGCCCAAACCAGAAGACTTCGCTTGACCTAAGAGACAAGTGCGACCGGTTTGTGCCTCTTGAGGAGGTCAGCAGCGGATTCATGGAAAAAAAGCAGTTTACTAATGGATTACGCCAAGAAGCAGTAGGCATCCAGTAGCAAGAACACCCCCTCTTCGGAGGGGGTGCATTATTTTTCATACAAAAACTCGCCGTCAGGCGAGCTAGATAACGATACTGTGCGTTATGGGAGTATCAAAACCTCTTTTGGCCAAGCTTCTTGTCAGCCGCTTCAGCTCTCCCCTGTCTTTACCGGCAATGGCGCAAAGCTGCCAATCAAAGGCAACTTCCACGACCGGTGCGGAACGGAAGTAGAACGGTAGAGTCTGGTCTTTGGCCCACCATGGCCACTGCGCAAAATGCTTTTTACCACAAATCCAGTCATGCTCAAAGTTGAACATGCAGCACATGCCAGAGTTAAAAACGACAAGGTCACAATGATTGCGCAGATCAACTCCTCGATCCGAAAGGAACCAAGGATTCAACTCATAGGGTATGCCCATGAGAATGACATCCCAGTGTCTAGAAAATGGGAAATCAAAAGCGCTCGCCTGTATGACCGGATACTGGAATCTCTTCCGCAGATAGTCGCAAACTTTCTGGCTGACATCAACGAAAGTGAAATCTTCAATTCCCCTTTCTTCAGCAGCCACGCCGCAAACACCGACTCCGGCACCTATCTCTAGAACTGACTCGACGTTTCTGATATCGCAAATCGCCTCGAAAGCTTCTACGCTGGCGCTATCCGGACTGATATGATGCATACCGTGTTTCAATATGTGCTCAATGCCGTATCTTTGACAATAGACATGGAACATCGAACCGGGATCAACCTCGCCGCTCTTTAGGGCATCCTGCAACCGGACAAATCGAACATCATGGTCCGACGTTACATCCACGAACCCCTCTTTCGGAGGAATGTTAGTAAACATCGGGCTAGAATACGTTGATGGCTCCTGAAGCCTGACATACACATCGAGAGTAATATGGTGATCCGGAAACATTTTGCTCAATTCATCATGAGCTATCTCATAGGCCAGATCGATCAGCTTTATTCTCCGCTGATTCATGTATTCTCTGCCGAAGAAATGTGGATTGCGAGTCACTGCCTCAAAGCAAATCTCCAGTCCCTTCTTCCTTCTCTGATCTTTCTCGGGAAACTGGAAAATGAATCCAGTAATATCCACGCCCTTGAGCAAAAATGCGCTTTTCACAGAACGGGCAAAATTAGTTAGTCGTATCCTCATTTTGAACGCCTCTTTAAAGGTTAATGTGCTGCCTTGATTGTAAATGAAACCGACTTTTTGTCAAAAGAAAA
>JBBEDS010000013.1:0-2487 GCA_040881175.1 Minisyncoccota bacterium
CCCCTCGCGGGGTTTTAATTTATGTTTACTTTTAACAAAATCAGTGTTAAAATATCTCATAAAATTAAAGTTTCCCCTCGTAGTTCAATGGACAGAACAGGAGACTTCTAAGCTCTTAATGGGGGTTCGATTCCCTCCGAGGGGACAATGAAACTTAAGATAAAAAGAATTGATAAATCGTTACCCTTGCCCGAATACAAGACGAGTGGCGCGGTAGCTTTCGATTTGTATTCCAGGGTAGACGAGAAGATAAAGCCGAAGGAAATTAAATTGTTGCCCACCAATTTAGTATTTGAGATACCTGAAGGATACTTCCTGCTAGTTGCCAGCAGGAGCAGTACATTTAAGAAAGGGATAATGATGGCAAATAATGTTGGTATAGTAGATCAGGATTTCTGTGGTCCCGAGGATGAGCTGAGATATGCAGCATATAACTTTGGACCAAAGGCAGTTCAGGTAAAAGCAGGGGATAGAATCGCGCAGGCAATGCTGATCCCTTTTCAGAGAGTCTCATTTAACGAGAAGAAAAATACAAAGAAGAAGTCGCGTGGTGGTTTCGGTACGACAGGTAAATAAATGCGGGTATCGTATAATGGTTATTACATGAGTTTTCCAAACTCATGATAGGGGTTCGATTCCCCTTACCCGCTCCAAGGAAGCAGTACACAAAAGTATATCCGTCTAAAAGGAGGCGAGTATATGCGTTCATTTAAAAAAAGTTTAATAATTCTTTCCGTTTTTTTGTTTTCTGGTTGTCTCTCTGTCATAAGGAACCGCGGACCGTATCCTCATCCTATTTTCTCTGAAAATCACTGGGTCAAAACAAACGAGGCCAATGACTATATCGGAGATCCCGGCGGGACAAAGGTTATGTGGCGAAAGTCTTTTTTCTATAACCACTCCAACGGCCTTTGGCGCAAAAGCGAAAGACAAATATTCGGCAAATTGGTCATGAGGGCATACGGAGTACATGATAAGGACGGCAAACTCATCGCTCATTGGATCCAGCTCAAGAAGGATGGCAGGTGGTATACTGCACAGACCGACTGTCCTAGGAGGTGCTATAAATTCGAACAGCGAATGATACGCGAAGTTACGGGCCAAGTCATCATGGTTTCATTAGTTTTGGAAGATGAACATGGCAAAGAATTCGTAAGGGTAATAGTTAGGCGAAGATTAGATTGGCTGGGTCAGTGACCACGGCCTTTTTTTCTTTTTTAAACCGATTGATTTTACTAATATTCCGTGGTAAAATATTCTGAAGTTTTTAAAGTATCTTAGGACGGGCTGTGGTGTAATGGCAGCACGAGACGTTTGGGACGTTTTAGTCCGAGTTCGAATCTCGGCAGCCCGACAGGGTCAGTTAAATAAAATATGGTGGCTGTAGCTTAGCGGTAAAGCACCGCTCTGTGGCAGCGGGGACCGAGGGTTCGAATCCCTCCAGCCACCCAATTCATTTTCCTAGTCCTATTTTCCATAGGGCCGGTACTTAAAATATAAATTTGCAATCGACACCTCTCTTTACTAGACTCTTAAGCAAGAGTTCTTTTAATTTTATGCTCTAAATAGGGGATAAAGCCATGAAATCATCAAGCGAATATTTCACTGGTAAGCAATACCACCTAGGCATATCTCCCGGTGATCTGGCTCCATACATTCTTTTGTGTGGTGACCCGGATAGGGCGGTAGAGACGACAAGACATTTCGACGAAATAGCTTTCCGTGGAGGACATCGGGAATTTCTCACGATAACCGGCAGGTATCGAGGTATGCCCGTCTCCGTTATGGCAACCGGTATTGGTCCGGATAACATGGAAATAGCGGTCATCGAGGCCTCTCGGTGTATCAAGGCGCCAACCTTCATACGCATAGGAAGCTGCGGTGCTATTGCTGAAGGAGTGGGACTCGGTGATCTGGTAATATCTGCCAGAGCTATTCCCAGAGAGAATACAAGTAGTTTCTATCTGCCTGAAGGCCAGACGGTATCCGGCAGTCCTGACGTTATAGAAGCCCTAGTTGTCGCTGCGCGCAAGCTTGAGTATATCGCTCATGTGGGTATCACCTGTTCGACCTCTAGCTTTTATGCAGGACAAGGCCGTGAAGTTCCAGGCTTTCCCATACGAGAAGAAGCGAAGGCAAAGAATCTTTTTCCAATTCTGGTCAGTCAAGGTGTTTTGAATTTTGAGATGGAAACCTCTGCCTTGTATACGCTAGCAGCCATATCCACCCTCAATTTGCGTGTCGGTACGGTTTGTGCTGTTTATGCTGAACGCTACGATAAAAAAGAAGTCGCCTGGGAACTACTCGGGCAAGCGGAACAACGGTGCATTAAAACTGGGCTTGAGGCTGCTCTGCTAATACATAATAAGGATAACCAGATCTAAAGATAAGGCACAAAGCCAAGGGAGGAGCTATGGAATTAAGAACCATCAATTCTATACGGCTGGAGCTCCCGAGGTTCACAGCCGTTTTTCTAAAGGTCATCGA